>NZ_LN650648.1:303967-607934 GCF_900002575.1 Romboutsia hominis
ATAGTATAGAGAAAAAATTAGTTACCAAAAAACAAATATATTTATATAGAGATATTAATTTTAAAGATAAAACCTACTATCGATTTATTGATGGTAGGTTTTTTTATAAGAAAATAATAGTAGAAAAATACTATATAAATTTTAATTATTTACATATGTTAGATTTTTGTTCTTTAATATAAAAGTTTATCTTATTATTGACAATTTTAAGAGAAGAATTAAAATTTTTTATCTCATCTTCGATATATTTTTTATGTTTTAAAAGTATATCTTCACGTTGGCATATGGTATCTGGACCTTCTATACATAAATTAACATATTCTTTAATTTTAGAAATAGGCATATGAGTATTTCTTAAACAGCATATTAGATTAAGCCACTCCAAATCTGTATCTTTAAATATTCTATTGCCTTGTTCATTACGTTCAATAAAAGGGAGTAACCCTTCTTTTTCATAGTATCGAAGTGTATGAGGTGACAAGTTATATTTTTGTGCTACTTCTTTAATAGTATATGACATATATAGCCTCCTAAAATATATGATAATATATTATACCTTTATAGTTAATTGTAAGCAAAATCAAAATAGATAAACTAAAAAATACTTATTGACTTAGAGTTTACTCTAAGGGGTATACTTATTAAAACAACGAAAATTACTTTAAAGACTAGCATCTAGGAGGAATTAATATGATATTAAATGTTTTAAATAAAATTGATGAACCAAAAGATTTAAAAGGACTTTGTAGTAATGACTTAAAAGTATTAGCTGACGAAATAAGGGAAATTTTAATAAAAAAAGTAAGTACAACAGGTGGCCACTTTGGTCCTAATTTAGGGATGGTTGAAGCAACTATAGCACTACACTATGTGTTTAATTCACCTATAGATAAGATAGTTTATGATGTTTCTCATCAATCATATACACATAAAATTTTGACGGGAAGAAAAAATGCATTTATAAATCCTGATAAATACAACAGTGTTACAGGATATACTTCACCTCAAGAAAGTGAACATGACTTCTTTACAATCGGACATACATCAACTTCAGTTAGTTTAGCATGTGGATTAGCAAAGGCTCGTGATTTAAAAGGTGGTAATGAAAATATTATAGCAGTTATAGGTGATGGTTCTTTAAGTGGTGGGCAAGCTTACGAAGGATTAAATAATGCAGCAGCATCAGGAAAAAATATAATAATAGTAGTTAATGATAATGATATGTCTATAGCTGAAAACCACGGAGGTCTTTATCAAAACTTAGCTTTACTTCGTAACACTAATGGAAAATCAGAAAATAACTTCTTTAAAGCATTAGGATTTGATTATCATTATATTAAGGATGGAAATAATATTGAGTCTTTAATTAAAACATTCTCAAAAGTTAAAGACACAAATCATCCAGTGGTAGTTCATATGCATACTATCAAAGGAAAGGGATATAAAGATTCAGAGGAAAATAAAGAAGCTTTCCATTGGGTAATGCCATTTGATTTGGAAACAAAAGAACCAAGATTTAAAAGTACAGGTGAATCTTATTCAGAGGTTGCAGGCGAATTTTTATCACAAAAGGCAAGAAAAGATAGTAGTATCGTAGCAATAACAGCTGCAACTCCTGGGCCAGTTGGTTTAGGTTCATTTAGACATGAATTTAAAGATCAATTTATAGATGTTGGAATAGCTGAGGAACATGCAATAGCACTTGCATCAGGTATAGCATCACAAGGTGGTAAACCCGTTGCATCTTTTGTTAGTTCATTTATACAAAGAACTTATGACCAATTATCTCAAGATCTTGCTATAAATAATAATCCTGCACTTATCATGGTTTATTGGGGAGGAATAACAGATAGTGATGTAACACATCTTGGATTATTTGATATACCGCTTATATCTAATATACCAAACATAGTATATCTTGCACCAACTAATAAAGAAGAATATATTGCAATGATGGAGTGGGGAATAGAGCAAGATAGACATCCAGTTGCAATACGTGTTCCTAATATGGAGGTAGTGTCAACAGGTGTTAAGGTAGAACCTAATTTTGATAACTTAAACACTTATGAAAAAGTTAAAGAAGGAAGTGAAGTAGCAATTATTGGACTTGGCTCATTCTACCATTTAGGAAATAGGGTACAAGAGATGCTAAAAGAATCAACAGGAATAAATGCTACATTAATAAATCCTAGATTCATAAGTGGAATAGATGAAAAATTATTAACTGAGCTATTGGATAACCATAGATTAGTAGTAACATTAGAAGATGGAATACTTGACGGTGGATTTGGTGAAAAGATATCGAGATTCTATGGGGATAAAGATATGAAAGTATTAAACTTTGGAGCATCAAAAGAATTTACAGATAGTGTATCATTAAAAGAATTATATGAGCGTTATCACCTAACTGAAGAGTTAATAATTTCAGATATAAAGGATGCTCTTAAATAAGATTAAAATTTGATTATAGATAGATTATAATCAACCTAATTATTGCGAATATTAAGAGGTAAGAATAGGAGTAGCTTTCACTATTAAGAGCCATATTGATGAATTTATCAATATGGTTTTTATTTATGTAAAAATAATTTATGTATAAATAAGGTACTGTATAACAAAGAACCACCTTAATTTAAATAAGGGTTTATATCAATTTGATATGAAGTTTAATGATAGATTTAACTTCTATTGTATAGTGTATATTTAAATTGATTAAAATTATTTTAAGAATATATTCTATTTTCTTAAAGATTATTGACAAATAAAAAAAATGAGATATACTTATAGATATTAATACCCCCTGGGGGTATAATGAAAATAGTATTCAAGCGGCTGAAATAAAAAATAGGGCTTATAAATATATAAAGTCTATAAAAAATATGAAAGGAGATTTAACATGAATAATATAGTAAAAAGAAGTTACAAAGTAACAGGAATGACATGTTCAGCCTGTGGTAAAGCTGCAGAAAGAGCTGTCAAAAAAATAGATGGCGTAGTCAGCCAAAGTGTAAATATGGCTACAGAAAAAATTAACATAGAATATGATAAAAATAAGGTTAGCTTTGAGGAATTGCAAAATGCAGTAAAAAAGGCAGGTTACAATTTATTAGAAGATGTTAGTTATAGCAAAATAGATTTTAAAATAGGTGGTATGACTTGCGCTTCTTGTGCAAAAGCAATAGAGAGAGCAGTCAATAAATTGGATGGAATACAAAGTATTAATGTAAATGTAGCTACCGAAAAAGCAACTATAAGTTATGATTCATCTAAGCTAAAATTAACCGCAATAAGAAATACTATTGAAAAAGCAGGATATAAAGTATTAGAAAAAAGTACAACTAGTAAATCAAACAATGTAGATGAAGATAAATTAAGAAAAGAAAAAGAAATGAAAACACTATTTATAAAGTTTTTAGTGGCAGTAGGATTTTCAATACCGCTATTTTATATAGCGATGGGACCTATGGTACCAAGTCCAATTGGACCGTGGCCAGTTCCAGATATTATAAACCCAATGACAAATTCTCTAAACTATGCTTTAATCCAAATAGTACTAGTAATACCAGTAATGATAGCTGGAAATAAATTCTACACTAATGGATTTAAAGCACTTATAAATAAAAGTCCAAATATGGATTCACTAGTAGCAATAGGAACATTAGCAGCATTTTTATATAGTTTATATACAACAGTCCAAATGGCTACTACAAATATGGTAGCAGGACATGAACATCACCAATTATATTATGAAAGTGCAGGTATAATAATAGCACTAATATTACTTGGTAAATATTTAGAATCGAGATCAAAAGGAAAAACAAGTGAAGCTATAAAAAAACTTATGGGTCTTCAACCTAAAACAGCAATAGTTATAAAAAGTGGAAAAGAAATAGAAATTCCAATAGAAGAAGTAGAAGTTGGAGATGTAATAATAGTTAAACCAGGAAGTAAGATACCAGTAGATGGTATAGTAATAGAAGGACATACTTCTGTAGATGAATCTATGCTTACAGGTGAAAGTATACCTGTAGAGAAAAGTGTAGGAGATAAAGTTACAGGAGCAAGTATAAATAAAAACGGTAGTATAAAGTTTAAAGCAGAAAAAGTTGGAGCAGATACAGCTTTATCTCAAATTATAAAATTAGTTGAAGATGCACAAGGTAAAAAAGCACCAATAGCAAAATTAGCAGATACTGTATCAGGATATTTTGTACCAACAGTTATAACAATAGCTGTAGTAACGGCATTACTTTGGTTTACAGTTGGAGGAAAAGGTGTAGAATTTGCACTTACAATATTTATATCAGTACTTGTAATAGCTTGCCCATGTGCACTAGGACTTGCAACACCTACAGCGATTATGGTAGGTACAGGTAAAGGTGCAGAAAATGGTATATTAATCAAAGGTGGAGAAGCATTAGAATTAGCACATAAGATAGATACTATAATATTTGATAAAACAGGAACAATAACAGAAGGGAAACCTAAAGTTACAGATATAGTAGTAACTAACAATATTGATAAAGATTATTTATTAAAAATAGCAGCAAGTGCTGAAAAAGGTTCAGAACATCCACTAGGAGAAGCCATAGTAAGATTTGGTGAACAAAAAAATATTGGATTTATGAAAGTAGAGAAATTCAAAGCTATACCAGGTCATGGTATAGAGGTAACTATAGATAATAAAAATGTATTACTTGGAAATAAAAAGCTTATGGATGATAGAAAAATAAGCTTAGGAAATTTAAGTAATAAATCAGATGAATTAGCAATGCAAGGTAAAACACCTATGTATATAGCTTTAGGAAATGAATTAGGTGGAATAATAGCAGTAGCCGATGTAGTTAAAGAAAGTAGCAAAAGAGCAATAGATAAACTTCACAGCATGGGAATAAAAGTTGCTATGGTAACAGGAGACAACAAAAAAACTGCTGATGCAATAGCAAAAGAAGTTGGAATAGATATAGTACTTGCAGAAGTTTTACCACAAGATAAATCAAATGAAGTTAAAAAACTTCAACAACAAGGTAAATTCGTTGCAATGGTAGGAGATGGAATAAATGATGCTCCAGCATTAGCACAAGCAGATATAGGTATAGCAATAGGAAGTGGAACAGATGTAGCCATGGAATCTGCGGATATAGTTTTAATGAGAAGTGACTTAATGGATGTTCCAACAGCTATAAAATTAAGTAAAGAAACTATAAAAAATATAAAACAAAATCTATTCTGGGCATTTGCATACAACACAGTAGGAATTCCAGTAGCAGCAGGTGTATTATATATGTTTGGAGGAACATTATTAAATCCAATGCTTGCAGCAGCAGCTATGAGTTTAAGTTCAGTATCTGTAATAACTAATGCACTTAGACTTAAGGGATTTAGGGCTTATAAATAATGATTCTCTAAGTTTAAAGACTAATGAAAAAAACTATAACCTTTATAAGAATAATGATAAAATTAAATTATAAAAAACATATAGAGATTTTAAGAGCTAGGGTAAAACCTAGCTCATTTTTATGCATAAACTTTAAAAAATATTTTATAGGGAAAACTTATTCAAGTATTATTTCTATATTCAAGTACTTAATTATAGAAAATATCTATTTAACGTGGGAAAATTCCAATGTTATAATAATAACCAGAAAAAATAGGAGGGATATTATGAATAATATTGAACAAAAAGCAAAAGAAATAAGAAAAATAGGCGAAGGATACTTTGAAAGAGGAGAATTTTACTGTTCTGAAGCAGTAGTAAAAACTATAAATGACGCTTTAGGTAATCCTTTTAGTGATGATATAACTAAACTAGCATCAGGTTTTCCTATAGGAATAGGTAAAGCTGGATGTTTATGTGGAGCAGTAAGTGGTGGAGTAATGGCCCTAGGAATGGTATATGGTAGAAAACATGGAGAGCCTATGAATGAGGATATGTTTAAACGTTCATCTGGATTACATGACCACATAAAAGAACTTTACAAAAGCACTTGTTGTAGGGTTATGACTAGAAATTTTGAATTTGTATCAGAAGAAAGAAGACAACATTGTATAAAAATAACTGGTGAAGTTTGCGAATATGTAGCAAGAACTTTAATGGAAGATAATAAATTAAATAAATAGTCGAAGGATTCAGTTACTATGAAAGATAATTTTAAGAATATACCAATAGCATTATCAGCTATATCATTAGGTTTTATGGGATTGGGAACTGCCTTTGCAGGATTTAATATTTTATGGGTAAGACACATAGCAGTTTTATTTTCAGTAATTTGTTTAGGACTTATATTTTTAAAGTATGTTATGCACCCAAAAGTAGTTTTAGAAGAAATAAAACACCCTGTATTAGGAAGTGTTTATCCTACTGTCTGTATGACACTTATGGTTATAGCTGTCTATTTTAATGATTTTAATCATGTGATAGGAAAAGGAACATGGGTATTTGCAATAGCTCTACATTTTATAATAAGTATATTTTTCTTCAAAGAAATGTTTAAAGAGTTTAAATTAGATAAAATGATACCAGGTTGGTTTATTCCTAGTGTAGGGATAGGAGTAGGAGCCGTTACCAGCGGTCCAATGAATATGCCTTTACTTTCGGATATTGTATTTTACTATGCATTAGCTATGTTTGCAATAATAACACCAATTATGATTTACAGACTAAAAAAACATTCTAAATTACAAGGGCCTGCAAAATCTACAATAATGATATTTACAGCTCCAGCTAGTGTATGTTTAGCGGGTTGTTTAGCTACTAGCAATATGGAAAATCAAATACTTGTAAATATTCTTGCAATATTAACCTACATATCTATTATTTATAGTTATGTACTATTACCACAACTTATAAGGGAAAAATCACTTCCGCATTTAGCACCATTGACATTCCCATTATCTATAGGAGTTATAGCTTCTCAAAGATATGTAAAATATCTTGGAAATAAAAATTCAAATTTACAAGGGATATGCGAAATATTATTATATGTTCAGTGTGTAGTAGCTACTTTAGTTATAGCATATGTAGTAATTAAAGCTGTTTGTTTATTATTTAGTAAATTTAAAACAGTAGATGACAAAGGATTAAGTGTATAAAGAAAGCAAGTGTAATTTTTACACTTGTTTTTTATATGCCATTTTATATAAAAGAGTATAATGTGGATTTTGAGTAAACGATTATTTATAGTCATTTTTATGTTAGTAAATAAATAAAAAATACATTTAATATTATAAAAATTTAAGGTGATAAAGATTTATTTAAGAGTATAGAATTTTTATAGTTTAATCAAGTGTTTACTTTATATAAATAAAATATATTTTATTTATATAAAGTAATAATTGGCCATATTGATGAAAGATTCAATATGGTTTTTATTTTACAAAAAAATTATATTAGTTTTTAAGTATTAAATAATATATAATTTATGTGATATGATTGAAAAGAACACAATTAAGTAATTGAATAAAGTTTAAATAGGATTAAAGTGGGGGGCTTAAAGCTAATTAAATCATAGCTTTAAATTTTATATTGGGAGAATAATAATGATACTTAGAATAATTGTAAACATTATTTTGGCAGTAAATATATTTTTATATGGTATGGAAAATGATATATACTTCGACAAAGTAAGTTATCCAATATGTATAGCTTTAATTAGCATAAGCTTATCAGTTTATATGCTATACATAATCAAACTTAAAAATAAAAAAATACTATTAGGAAATATTTTATATATGATTATAGTAACCTACCTTTATCCTCCATCTTTAGTGATTTTGACATATATGATAACTGAATATATACAAGTTAAAGGCTATAAATGTAGGTATATTTTACTTTTTGTATATATAATGTTATCTATAAAGATAGGATTAAATTATAATGATATATTTATAGGAATAATTGCTAGTATTTTTACTTATGAAATTATGAGATATGAACAAAAAATCTTGAAAATAGAAAAAATTAACTATGATTTAAAAGAGAAAAACTATAACATTGAAGAAAGAAGAAAAAAAGAAAATCGTATAAGACATCAAAATGTTGAAGTTGTAAAAATCGAAGAAAGAAATATGATATCTCAAAAACTTCACGATAAGATAGGACATACTTTGGCAGGAAGTATAATGCAACTAGAAGCTTTAAAAATAGTAATTGTAAATGATAAAGAAAAAGGCAATGAAATGCTAGAAAGTATAATTACAAACTTAAGAAATGGTATGGATGATATAAGGCAAACTTTAAGAAAAATAAAGCCAGATCAATCGCAAGTTAATATAAATAATCTAAGGTTAATGTTAGAGGATTTTTCTAATAAATCTAATATAAATACTAAATTAAATATAGAGGGAGATTTAAATGAGATAAATTTAGTTTATTGGAAAGCTATAATAGAATGTTGTAGTGAAATATTGACAAACAGCATGAAATATTCCAATGGGGAATTAATTAACATTGACATTAGCGTATTAAATAAAATTGTAAGATTACATATAAAAGATAATGGTTGTTATCAGGGTGAAATAAAAAAAGGAATGGGGTTATTAGGGATTGAAGAGAGAATCATCAATTTAGGTGGAGATATTTATTTTAATAATGAAGATGGATTTTCAAACCTAATAATACTTAAAAGGTGAGAAAATGATAAAATTAATTATAGTAGATGATGATGTTTTAATAAGAGAAAGTCTAAAAATAATAATAGGGATAGATAATGAAATTGAAGTAGTTAAAGCTTTGGAAAATGGGAAAGAATGTATAGATTTTTTAAGTGAAAATGAAGTAGATGTAGTACTTTTAGATATGAGAATGCCAGTGATGGATGGTACAGAAGTGCTAGAGGAAATTAGCAAGAAGAATATAAAGGTTAAGGTATTAATACTTACAACTTTTGATGAAGAAAAACTAATAAGTAGTGCTATAAAGCATAAGACTAGTGGATATCTGCTAAAGAGTAGTAAGCCAGAGAAAATCATAAGTGGGATAAAATCTGTTTATCTTGGAAATGGTGTGTTTGAGTCTGATATAGTGTCAAAATTGGTAGTGGGTAGTAGTAATAAAAATGATAAGTCAGATGATGAGGGTTTAAATATTTATGGGTTAACAGATAGAGAAAAAGACATAGTAAGACTTATATCAAAAGGCTTATCAAATAAAGAAATTGCAAATAAGCTTTTTTTATCTGAAGGAACCATAAAAAATCATATAACATCTATTCTGTCTAAAATGGATTTGAAACATAGGACACAGATAGCTATAGAGTATTTAAATAGTAAAATACACTAATTACATAATTGATTTTGAAGGAAAACCACTTAGGTTTTCTTTTTTATTTAACAAGGAATTATTTTAAATGAAATTAGTAAATGATTAAGGTTATTTGATAATCATGAAATTTATGACTTTAGTCATGGTTAATCAATGACTATGTGTACTTAAGGAATTTATATATCTTTAATATAATTAAAATATAAACTAATGTAAATAAATGGGAGTGATATTTATGAAATATATT
The DNA here is from genome assembly GCF_900002575.1 of Romboutsia hominis. NCBI lineage: Bacteria > Bacillati > Bacillota > Clostridia > Peptostreptococcales > Peptostreptococcaceae > Romboutsia > Romboutsia hominis. The sequence continues at coordinate 313,480 of NZ_LN650648.1, forward strand.
GAGATAAGTGGCTTATATAAACGTTTTGGGGATGTAAATGCTATAGAAAATTTAAATCTATATATAGAAAAGGGGGATATATTTGGCCTGCTTGGACCAAATGGAGCTGGAAAAAGTACAACAATAAATATACTTTGCCAACTACTAGAAAAAGATAGGGGAAGTATAAAAATATGTAATGAAGAGTTAAGAAGGAGTGATGCTAACATAAGAGGTAAGCTTGGGATAGTTCCTCAAGACTTAGCTATATTTGAAGATATGACAGCATTAGAAAATACAATGTTTTTTGGTAGCCTATATGGGCTAAGAGGAAAAGACTTAAAAGAAAAAGCATTAAAAGCTTTGGAATTTGTAGGATTAGAAGACACTAAAAAGTTAAGCAAGACTTTTTCAGGAGGAATGAAAAGAAGATTAAACATTGCTTGTGGAATAGTACACAATCCAGAGTTATTAATCTTAGATGAACCAACTGTTGGAATAGATCCACAATCCAGAAATCATATAATGAAATCTATAAAATTTCTAAATAAAAACGGATGCACAATAATATACACAACACATTATATGGAAGAAGTAGAAGCTATTTGCAATAATATCGCAATAATTGATAAAGGGAAGGTCATAGCAAGTGGAAGTAAGGAAAGCTTAAAATCAATTATTACAGATAAAAACAAGTTTGAAGTAATGGTTAATGATATTACAGAAATAAATGAAAAAGAGTTAATGGATATAAAAGGAATAGATAGTGTTGAATTTAAAGACAATAAAATTATTGTAAGTATAGATAGAGAAATTAATGGTTTAAATGAGTTCATACTTTATATAAGTAGTAAATCCATTAAAATTTTAGATATAAAAAGTAAGGCACTAACACTTGAAGATGTGTTCTTAAATCTCACAGGAAGAAAGCTTAGAGATTAAGGAGGAGGAAAAAATGAGTATAATACTATCTGCAATAAAAAGAAGTTTAAGAGATAAGAATACAATCATTGGTACTATATTTTTAGTTATAATGCTTCCTTATATATTCTCAATAATTTTTAGATTTGATAGTGTAAAGGAAAGCCTTGATATAAGTATAGTAGGAAACAAAAATAGTGAAATAAACAAATCATATGTAAAAGCATTAGAAGAATTTGATAAAGAAAATGAGATGATAAGCTTAGATTATAAAATCTATAACAAAGAAGAACTTGATAAAAATATTGAAGAAGTAAATAAGAGTAATTTAACTGTAATTATAGATGATAAAAATAGGAATATAAAGTTTGAAGGAAGCAAAAAACTTAGTATGGGTGAAGAAGTTATTGAAGGGATTACAAAAGAATTTTTTAATTTAATGTCTGTATACGAATCAGTGGCCAAAGAAGGTGAAGTACCTAGTATAAGTAATAATTTAGTAAAGGTATCAGAATACAAAAGTGAAGGAAACAAAAACTTAATAGCAGAAGATATAGATTATGGTAAATACTTCAGTGTAGTCATGCTTCAAATGGCAATCCTTGCAGTAAGTGCTTGTTCTTTTAAAAATACCTTTTACATAAAAGAAAATATAGGAGAAAGGGCAAAGTCCTCTCCAATGAAAATATCTAAACTTATGTCACTAGAGTTAATAGGCTCATTCATAGTTATTTTTGGTCAAGGAATTATAATGTTACTTGCAATATCCATTTTATATGGTGTAAATATTACTAAACAAAATTTATTAGGAATGATAGCCTTGATAAGTGTACTTAGTATGCTTTCTGTTTGTATAGGACTATTTGCATCATCTATATGTAAGAAAAGAAGCGTTGGAGAAAATGTCTGCTCTATAATTGTAACTGTTATGGCTTTAGCTTCAGGCGAACTTATGCCGAAAATGGAACAATTTGCAAAAAATATTCCAATATTAAAGTTAAATCCATTTGTATGGATCAGTAAAGAATTTAATTCATTAGTAACTTTAAATTATAGTGAAAATTTATATACTGCATTAGGTGTTGGAATTATAGCATCTATTGTGTTAATGGCTATATCAATACTAATTTTAAGTAGAAAAGTGGTGAAATAATATGAAAAATATCATGATTATATTAAAGCATAATTTAAAATGTACTATGAAAGGGTGGTTTTGGTTAGTATTAATATTTCCAATAGCTATTAATATACTTGTTAGCGTGTTGGTTGATAAAGTAGACTCATCTCTAGAAGATTCAAATAATAGTTTTAATGTAGGGATATATACAAAAGACAATAGTGAAATAGTAGATGGTTTATTGCCACCAGATAAAGTAGGTAGTTTTTTTAAAGTTAGTAGTGTAAAAGAGCTTAAAGAAACTTTAGATAAAGGAGATATATCTGTTGGAGTCATAATAAATAGTAAAGATATATATAAAGATATAAAAACTAATAAAGAAGGAACAATAGAAGTCATTTCTCAAAGTAATTCAGGAAACAAAGAGTATATACTTAGCGTTATAAATACTGGAATTATGCAAATTCAATCTTTTGGAGATAACAAAGGTGAATACCTAAAATTATATAAAGAATATGAAAAGAATAGCTATAAATTTACTTATGAAAATAGTGATTTATCGTATGCTTTCCATTATATAATCATGTTTGGTTTATTTGAAATAGCATTTTTAATTATAGGAGGAAGATGTATAGCACCATTATTAAAAGAAAGGGAGCTCAAAATAGACAGGAGAATTTTAATGTCTAAGATAAGTAAGGTAGAATATACATTAGGACACATATTAGGATGCTTTGTATTATTGTTGTTTCAAGGTGTAACTTTAGTAGCTACTTTTTATATACTAAATCCACAGTTTGATATTAACTTAATATGGATGATGCTACTATCGTTTGCATTATCCATTGTAGGGATAGCAGTAGCTTTAGTAGTTTTAAGTATATCTAATAATTCAACAATGTATTATACACTACTTTCTGTAATAGTAACTCCAATGTGCTTATTAAGTGGTGGATTTCTTCCTATAGAATTTATGCCAGAATCAGTTCAACATTTTTCACTGATTTTACCACTAACTTGGATAAATTCAGCATTTAAAAAGATTATTATGGAGGGGAGTTATTTAAGTATAGGGTTAGATTTATTAGCAGCAGTATCAATATCATTAGTATTAATTATGCTATATTTAGTATTAGAACGTAAAAGGAAAAATAAATTAACTTGTTAAATAATATAATTAAGAATAGATAAGTTTTTATTTATATTAATTTAATATTAGATACCACTTTTTCATAAATAAACTGAAGCTAATATTTAAGACAGTTTATAATGGATAGGTGGTTTTTATTTTTGTAATAAAATATAATAAAAGATAGTTTTACTTAAAATAAATATAATGCTAAAGAGGAGACAAGGTGATTAATAATATAAATAGTAATTCATATAGCAATTTATCTAAAGCAGTATTAACAAATAGAAATAATCAAGCTAAGACAATACAAGATAAGTCAGCAATAAAAATAGATTTAGAGGCAGTATCAAAGGAACAATTTGCTAAATTAAATAAATCTCAAAAAGAAGAAGTAGCAAATTTATTAAAGCGAATTCAAGGAGAAATAGCAAAGGCAGAAATAATAGCAGTAAAAATAGTTAAGGGAGAGACATTAAATTTTGAAGAAAAAAAGTTTATAAAAGAAAAATATCCAGATTTAAAGCAAGTAGCAGAAGAATCTGCAAAAGAGGTAAAAGAATTAAAGCATGAAATAAAAAATTTAAAAAGTGAAGATCAAAAACAACAAGTAATATCAAAAGCAATAAATAATATAAAACTAATGAATAAAAAGGGAATACTTTCTGAGGTACAAACTAAAATTAAAATGTCAGGAATAGAAGAAGTTGAAAAGTTCATAAAGAATATTCAAAAAGAACTTAAAAAGTCAGAAATGATAGCAGTAAAAATAGTTAAAGGAGAGAGATTAAATTCTGAAGAAAAAAAGTTCATAAAAGAAAAATATCCAGATTTAAAGCAAGTAGCAAAAGAATCTGAAAAAGAAGTAAAAGAATTAAAGCATGAAATAAAAAACTTAAAAAGTGAAGAACAAAAACAACAAGCAATATCAAAAGCAATAAACAATATAAAACTAATGAATAAAAAAGGAATACTTTCTGAAGCACAAACTAGAATTAAAATGTCAGGAATAGAAGAAGTTGAAAAGTTCATAAAGAATATTCAAAAAGAACTTAAAAAGTCAGAAATAATAGCTATCAAAATGATTAAAAGTGAGAAATTAACTATTGAAGAAAAAAATCTTATAAATGAAAAGTACCCAGAGTTAAGACATGAAGTAGAAAAATATATAAAGAAAAGTAATAGCTTAAAGGAACAATTAAAGTTATGTAAAAATGAAGAAGAAAGGCAACAAATAGTATCAAAAGAAATTAAGAATATAGAAAATATGAGCAGTAAAGGCATTATTTCAGAAAGTGAATTAAAAATAAATATGGCAGCAATAGAAGAAGCTGTCATATTTATAAAAGATAGCAAATTAGAAATAAATAAAGAAGAAAGAGAAAATGATAAAGGTAAGTTATTAAAGTTTATTATAAATCCATATTTCTATGTAGGTACAGTTTCAGATAATCTATCAAGCATATTTATTATCATAGCAATAATAACAATTATTTATCTGTTTTTATAAACATGCTATTCATATTAAAGAAGAGTATTTTTATTTATAGCGTTACAAGAGTTTAGTTGCAATAGATGATTAATAATCCTATAGATTTATACATAAAAGACGTATATAGAATATATAGACATCAAAATAGTTAGTAGAGAAAATTGGAGGATTATAATGGGACTTTCAGAAAATACAAGCCAAACGAAAATACTTTTAGAGTCTGGCACTAATGAACTTGAGATTATGGAGTTTACAATTTCAGGTGAAGTATTTGGTATAAATGTAGCAAAAGTACGTGAAATTTTAATGGCTCAAGAAGTAAAGAAAATGCCAAATTCACATGACGTTGTAGAAGGTGTATTTAAGCCAAGAGATGAGATTATCACGGTTATAGACCTTGGAAAATATTTAAATCTTCCTAAGCCAAAAGATATAGGACATGATATATTTATCGTTACTCATTTTAACAAGTTAAACTTTGCATTCCGTGTAAATTCAGTAGTTGGGATTGATAGAGTTTCTTGGAAAGATATAAAAAAACCAGATAGAGTTATATATGGTGGAGATGAAGGCGCAGCAACAGGTATTGCAGAATACAAGGATAGACTTATAACTATATTAGATTTTGAAAAAATAATTGCAGAAATTAGTCCGGAATCAAGTATTCAATTTGAAGCTATAGAAAAATTAGGCGATCGTAAATGTAATGATAAAACTATTTTAATAGTAGAAGATTCAATGTTACTTTCAAAACTTATAATCGAGTGTTTACACAAAGCAGGCTATAAAAACACAGTTAAGGCAGATAATGGACAAGAAGCATGGGATTATTTATTAGAAGTAAAAACTTGTGGTGACCCAATTGAAAATCATGTTTCTTGTATAGTATCAGATATTGAAATGCCTCTAATGGATGGTCATAGGCTAACAAAACTTGTTAAAGAAGACAGTGTTTTAAAAGATATTCCACTAATACTATTCTCATCTTTAATAAGTGAAGAAATACGTATTAAAGGTCAGGCACTTGGAGCGGATGAACAGATAACTAAGCCAGAAATAGTTAATCTTGTTAGCATTATAGATAGATTAACAGAAAAATAATAAGGAAAAATTAAATAGAGTTAAGTAAAATACATTTTAAATATATCAAATATAAGAAAATATTATCATAAGCGTATGATAATATTTTTTTATTTATTTTAAAATATATAAAAAATTTATAAAATAAAAATATATTGACTATAAAAAATTAGATGATATAATAATTATATAAATCAAGTGATAATAATTATTAATAACAAAAAATAATGATAATAATTACATAAATAACAACACGGAGGAATGACATGAAAAGATTAAAATCATTAGTAGTATTAGGTGTAACAATAGCTACTCTTGGAATTGTTACTGGTTGTTCGGGAAACAGTAACAATGAAGATAGTAATAAAAAAGAAGAAACAAGAGTAGTACAATCCGTAAAAGGGGAGGTAGAAATACCAGCAGATCCTAAAAGAATAGTTGATATATCTGGAAGTAGTGAGGAGCTAGTTTTACTAGGTCACACTCCAGTAGCTACAGCAAATGTAGATTCATATGAAACAGATAAAGTTCCATCATACGTAGAGGATAAGTTAGGAAAGTCAAAAGTAGTTGGTCACTCAATGATGGATACTATGGATATAGAAGCAATATTAGCATCTAATCCAGATTTAATAATAATGGCACCAAGACAAGAAAAGATATATGATCAATTAAAAGAAGTAGCTCCAGTAGTTATGCTAAAAGATGAAGCAAATGATTGGGAAGCTAAACTTAAAGATGTAGCTAAGTTATTTGGACAAGAAGAAGAAGCTCAAAAATGGTTAGATAGCTACTATACAAAAGCTAAAAAATTAGGTGATGAAATAAAGAAAGCTAATGGGGACAAAACATACTTAACAGTATTAGCTAGTCAAGGTCAATTTATGGTATTTACTGAAGGTGGTATAGGGACAATATTAAAAGATGATATGGGATTACCTCAACCTGCTAATATGCCTAAGCAAGATGGAATAACTTTACCAACTGTTACTATGGAAGGTTTAACAGAGATAGATGCAGACCATATAATAGTTATAGCTACAGATTCAGATAAAGCCGATTTAGAAAAAAGTACAGTATGGCCAGAAATTAGAGCTGTAAAAGAAGGTAACGTAACAATACTTGATGCAAGTCCATACTTTAGTCAAGCATACAATCCAATAGGAAGAGAATTATTATTACAATCAATAAAAGATGAAGTTGTAAAATAATATAAGTATATAAAGTAGGTGGTAAAAGGATATAACTTTTGTCACCTACTATTTAATTTATAGAGAATTAATTTCAATTAAAAAATAATTACAATTAAATTTTATGGGTATATTTAAAAGAGTATTTCAGTTAAATTTAATCTAAGGAGGAACTATGAAAAAATTAAGCAAAAAAACTTTAGCTTATTCATTTATGCTTATAGGAATAATATTGCTTATAGCTGGAATAGTTATGTCTATTTCACTAGGAGCAAAAGATATAGATTTTCAAACAATAATACATAGCATATTTACAAATAGTAATGATGTAAGTATTAAGATAGTTAGGGATGTTAGGATACCAAGAGCTATTTGTGCAGCTCTTGTTGGAGGATTCTTAGCAGTGGCTGGAGCTATAATGCAAGGTATAACTAGAAACCCTATTGCAGAGCCATCTGTAATGGGTATAACACAAGGGGCTACATTTATGATAGCAGTAGCTTTTGTATTACAAAGAATATACAAAAATTTAGTTATAGGAAGTTTTGGGTTGATGGTATTTGCATTTTTAGGTGCTAGTATAAGTGGACTTTTAGTTTATTTTATAAGCTCAAGGTCGGCAAGGAAAGTAGATCCAGTAAAGCTTGCTCTTGCAGGAACTGCATTAGGTACTTTACTTATATCATTAGCTATGGGAATCGTAATGTACTTTAACTTATCTCAACAGCTAAGCTTTTGGATTTCTGGAGGACTAGTTAGTGCTAAGTGGGAAGGTGTTAAACTATTAGCTATAGTAGGAGGAACTGCATTTATAGGGGCTATGTTTATGGCACCTAAGATAACTATTTTAAGTTTAGGAGAAGAAGTTGCCATAGGATTGGGACAAAGAACAAATGCAGTTAGGTTTGTGAGTTTAATAATAGTAATATTTTTAACTGGAGCATCTGTTTCTGTGGCTGGAAATATAGTATTTGTAGGATTAATAGTTCCTCAAATTGCTAAAAGAGTAGTAGGAGCGGACTATAAATATATAATACCTAGTTCAATGATATTAGGTTCAGTTTTACTTGTATATAGTGATATTATGGCTAGAATGATTAATCCTCCTTATGAAACACCGATAGGTTCTTTAACAGCATTATTAGGAGTTCCTATGTTTATATACCTTGTTAGAAAGGATACAAAATAGATTATGAATATAAAAAAGAATAAAAAATTTATTATGATTATAGGCATTTTAATGGTATTAATATTTGCTACATTTTTAGTTAGTTTAAATATGGGATCGCTGTCTATAGAGCCATTAGATGTTATAAAAACTTTAGTAGGACAAGGATCTAAAAGTCATGAAATTGCTATATTTAAACTACGATTACCTAGAATAGTGATTGGAATTCTAGTTGGAACAGCTTTGGCAATAGCAGGTACTATTTTACAAGGTGTTACTAAGAATGATTTGGCAGACTCAGGAATACTAGGAATAAATTCAGGAGCTGCATTATTCGTTGTTATATACATTTATATTATGAATGGAAATGTATATGATGGTATAAGTAATATGACTATATTTACAATGCCAATAGTTGCATTATCAGGAGCTATATTTGGAGCATTTTTAATTTATATACTTGCATGGAAAAACGGAATAAATTCATCTAGATTATTGTTAATAGGTATAGGTATAAATGTAGCATTTACATCATTACTTACAATATTCCAATTAAGATTTACAACACAAGAATTTAATAGAGTAATGGCGTGGACTTCAGGAAGTATATGGGGAGCAAGCTGGAAATATGTATTAGCAGTTTTACCTTTTATATTAATATTTACTTTGCTTACAATATATAAATCTAGATATTTAGATGTACTAAATTTAGGAGATGAAGTGGCAACAGGGTTAGGTATAGAGGTTGAAAAAGAGAGAAGAAGATTAATAATATATGCTGTAATATTAGCAGGTGTAGCGACTTCTGTAGCAGGAAGTATAGGCTTTTTAGGATTAGTTGCACCGCATATAGCTAGAAAATTAGTTGGGCCTAAGCATAAAAAGTTAATTCCTACAGCTGCACTTGTGGGAAGTTTAATTTTACTAGTGTCTGACACTATAGCTAGAAATTTAATAGCACCTATGGAAATCCCCGTAGGAATAGTAGTAGCAATAATAGGTGTTCCATACTTTATTTATCTGATGCTATCAGAATAAATAATTTCATTTTAAATAATCGAAATAATTAACCAAAGGAGATAAAAATGAACTGTATAAATACTAAAGATTTAAATATTTCATATGGAAATTTAGATATAGTAAAAGATTTAAATTTAGACATACCAAAAGGAAAAATAACTACGATAATAGGGTCTAATGGATGTGGAAAATCAACTATATTAAAAACTATAGCTAGAATTATACAACCTAAAAGTGGTGACATATATATAAATGATAAAAATATAAAGGAACAAAGTCCAAAAGAATTAGCAAAAACTATGGCAGTTCTTCCACAAAGTCCTCAGGCTCCAAGTGGCCTTACTGTAGAGGAGTTAATAGCTTATGGAAGATTTCCTCATCAAAAGGGATTTGGTAAATTAAAAAAAGAAGACAATGATATAGTTACATGGGCATTAAAGTCAACGGGAATAGAGGAATTTAGAGATAGACCGATAGAAGCCTTATCTGGAGGTCAAAGACAAAGAGCTTGGATTGCCATGGCACTAGCTCAACAAACAGATATACTTATACTTGATGAGCCAACAACATATTTAGACTTAGCTCACCAATTAGAAGTATTAAAGTTATTAGAAGAATTAAACAGAAAACAGGGAACAACTATTGTTATGGTAATACATGAACTTAACAATGCAGCTAGGTTTGCAGACTATATGATAGGTGTTAAAAAGGGTAAAATAGCATGTCAAGGTAGTGCACATGAGGTTATGACAAAGGAAAATCTTAAAGAGTTATTTAATATAGATGCTGAGATTGTTGAAGATCCTAGAACTCAAAAACCAGTATGTATAACTTATGACATGGTGGTATAGGAGTAATTTATGGAAAGTCAACAAGCTTTAAAAGAAGATAAAATAGGAAGGTTACTACTTAAGTATTCAGTACCTGCTATATTAGCAATGATGGTAACATCTTTATATAATACAGTAGATAGAGCTTTTATAGGTTCTATTAAGGATGTAGGAGCACTTGCTATATCTGGACTTGGAGTGACAATGCCTTTATTTACAATACTAGGAGCATTTTGTGTAGGAATTGCTATTGGAGGAAGTACTAATATATCTATAAAGCTCGGTGAAGGTAATAAAGAAGAAGCTGAAAGAATATTAGGAAATACATTTGCTTTAGAAATAGTTGTTGCTATAGCAATAATGATAATAGGGGCATTCTTTTTAGATGATATACTTTATATATTTGGAGCTAGTATTGATACTATTAAATACGCAAGAGATTATATGAGTGTAATATTCTTTGGTACATGGTTTAATTTACCAGGGTTTGCACTTAATAGTGCTATAAGGGCAGAAGGAAGACCTAAGCTAGCTGCTACGATGATGATAATAAGTTGTATTCTTAATCTAATATTAGACCCTATATTTATATTTGGATTTGATATGGGAATAAAAGGTGCAGCTATAGGAACTATAATGTGTCAACTGTTAGTATTTATATGGTCTACCTATTATTTTACACTAGGAAAATCAAATCTTAAGCTAAAAATCAAAAATATTAGGCTAGAAAAAAGACTTTTAAAAGCTATTATATTAATAGCATTAACTCCATTTTTTATGGAACTAGCATCAGGTTCTATACATCTAGTAACAAACAGAGTACTGAAAATATACGGTGGAGACTTAGCAATAGGAGCTATGACAACCATAACATCTATATACTTGATTTTCTTAATGCCTGTATTTGGATTAAGCCAAGGAATGCAAACTATAATTGCATATAATTATGGAGCTAAGCAATATGGACGTACTAAAAAGGCATTGTTAATAGCTATGTTAGTAGGAACAATAATATTAACTTTTGGGTTTATATTTATTAGATTATTCCCAGAGTTATTCATCAGTATATTTACAAATGACAGTAAACTTACTGAGTTAGCTATGAATGGAGTAAATATATATACATTTACATTACCAACAATAGGTATTTCTATTTTGGGAGCAGTATATTTCCAATCAATAGGTAGTGCAAAGATATCTATGTTTTTAAGTTTATTAAGACAAGTTATAATATTAATACCTGTTATACTTGTAGTACCTAGAATATACGGATTAAATGGAGTATGGGCATCACAACCAATAGCAGATGTAAGTACTATGATTATAGTAGGTATATTTTTATTAAGAGAGTTTAAAAAAGTAAATAAATTTTAAAAGAAAACACCCATATCAATATTTGATAGGGTGTTTTTACAATGTACCATAAAATGGTAGTTACAAAAAAGTGCCTAATTGTTAATGTCAATTAAATTTGTTATATTAAACATATAAATATAATGAAAGGATTTTAAGTATTAAATGTACTTAGAAATAGGCATAAGATTATGACTGATAAATTAACTTACAAAATACAAAATTTACTTCTTACAAATGAATATACAGATATAAAAGTAAGCAGCAAAGTAAATGGTGAAGAAATGAATATAAAAGAGGCTAATATAAAATTTAGATATGAGCCTAAAGAAGATAAAGGATATCTAAGTTTTGGAGAATGTAAAAATACTACTGTATGTGAAGTAGAAGACAGTGCTATAGATGAGATAGTAGTATATGATGATTCTTTACGTATAGAAACAAAAGAAAAGACATATTACTGTTATAAAGATAGCGATAAGATGTATTTTTAATAATATAACGTTTAGTTAGGTAATGAGCGAAATTTAATCTAAAAGTATTAAAGGTAAAAGAAGATGCTACCATAGTCTTATGATAATATCTTCTTTTATTTTTATTCGGAATCAAAAAACTCTAAAATCTCACTCTAAAAATAATAACTATGGACAAGTTAAATTATATTTTTAGCAAAAGGAATTTTATATAATTGTGATATTGTTTTAAGTTTAAATAATTTACAAATAAAATATTATATTATATAATATAATAAAATAATCAAGCTAATAATTAAAATGTGCTTATAAATTAAGATTATATGCTGGATAAGAAGTGAGCTTTAAGCTTGCAACTTATCCAGCTTTTTATATCATAAATAAGTTATTAACATAAGGAGGAAAGAGAATATGAGTGTTTTTGTGAAAGAAAAATCTTTTTATAAAGATGTACTAAAAATTAGCATACCGATAGCTATGCAGGGACTTATAAATGTTGGTGTAAGTATGACAGATACTATGATGTTAGGCTCTTTTGGGGAGATAACACTATCAGCAGCATCCTTAGCGAATCAATTTTGTTTTATATTTTTAATTATTAACTTTGGACTAGGTGGAGGAGCAGGTGTATTATCTGGTCAATTTTGGGGCAAGAAGGATATAAATTCCATTAACAAAGTATTATCAATATTGATAAGAGCTAGTATAGCTTTTGCTATAATTTTCTTAAGTTTATCACAGTTTATGCCAGATAAAATAATGTCTATATATACTAGTGAATTACCTGTGGCAGATCAAGGAGTAATGTACCTTAAGATAATATCATTATCATTTATATTCCAAGGAATATCTACTACAGTAAATATTTTGTTTAGAACAGTAGGGTCAGTTAAAGTTGCTTTATTTGCATCTTTAACATCTTTTGGATTTAATATTTTTCTAAATTGGGTTTTAATATTTGGTAAATTAGGCGCACCAGAACTTGGAATACAAGGAGCAGCAATAGCTACTCTTATAGCTAGAATTATAGAATTTACAGTGGTAGTTACTTACTTATTTAAGATAGATAAAAAACTTAACTTCAAATTAAAGTATTTACTTACTTTAGATAAAGAGCTACTTAAAAGTTATATAAAAATAGGTGGACCTGTTTTAGTAAGTGATCTTATACTTGCTCTTGGTCTTAACATGGTATCTGTAATAATGGGTAGAATGGGTTCAGACATGGTGGCAGCTAACAGTATATCTGCTGTTGTCCTACAGTTTACTAATGTATTTTTAATGGGTGTATCTAATGCAAGTGGAGTTATTACAGGCAATACTATAGGTAAAGGAGATTATGAATCAGCATATAAAAGAGCTGTTACGTTCTTGGCTATGGCTATTATATTAGGGGGATGTTCAGGAGTAGTTATATTTAGCCTTAAATATATTGTAATAGATTTTTATAATATATCAGATTATACTAAATCTATTGCCTATCAATTAATGAACTCAACGTCAGTTTTAGTAGTATTTATGTCTGTAGCAACACTTCTTACAAAAGGGGTACTTAGAGCTGGTGGAGATACTAAGTTTTTAATGATTGCGGATGTATTATTTTTATGGATTATATCTATTCCACTAGGATATGTAGCTGGGATTGTTTTAGAATTACCTCCAGGAATAGTTCTTATTGTATTAAAATCAGATGAGATTTTAAAGGGAATTTGGTGTGTGTTTAGATTATTTAGCAAAAAGTGGATTAGAGATATTGATTATAAAGAAAAAGATAATAAAAATCTAGAGGCTTGTGTTAACAATTAATATATAAAAAGATACTACAATAAATTATGTAGTATCTTTTTTGTATAAAGGATTATAGGAGATTTAGTCGAATATATTATCTACTAACACTAAGTCAAAGGGGATGACAAGTAAAATAATGAATAGAGTTGATGAAAGAGATACAATGTTTGCTAGATCAAACTATGAAAAGGGTAGTGAGGCTTATGTAGATTACTACTCGAGAAATCCTGAAAAAAAGGATATAGATGATAGCATAAGAACTAGACCTTATCTATGCAGTGAGGAAAGTATGACGTATAATCCAACAAATTCACCAATGGCTTTGTCTGCATTTGAATTTTTATCAGACATAAAGCACTTATGTGAAAACAAACCTAAACCAGAAAAGGTAAAAGTAAATAAAAAAATAATAACTAAGAAAATAAAGGGGTTTGCAAAACAGTATGGAGCTAAATTAGTAGGGATAACAGAATTAAAAGACTATCATTATTATACTCATAGAGGAAGACATGAAGAAAATTATGGTGAAGAAATAACTAATCATCACAAATATGGAATAGTATTTGCAGTAGAGATGGATAAAGATATGATAAATAGAGGACCTATGATAGCAGAAGTTATAGAAACTAGTAAGTGCTATGTAGATGCATCTATAGTTGGGATGGTACTTAGTTATTACATAAGAAACCTAGGCTATGAAGCTAGAAATCATATGGACTCGAATTATTTATTGATGCCAGTTAGGGTGGCAAAAGATGCTGGACTTGGACAGATAGGAAGAAATACTATTTTAACTACTAAAGATTATGGCTCAAGAATAAGACTTGGAGTGGTAACTACAGATTTAGAATTAGATGTAGATGAGCAAATAGATTTTGGGCTAGATGACTTCTGTAAATTGTGCAACAAGTGTGCACATTTTTGTCCTTCGCAATCTTTATCCAATAAGCCAGATAAAGATTCTTGGGTAATAGAGCAAGAATCTTGTTACATAAAATGGTTGTATATGGGGACAGATTGTGGGATGTGTATATCAGTATGTCCATTTGCACAAGAGTTAGAAACTATAAAAGAAGTAAATACTTTTAAAGATAATCAAGAACTTATAAAAAAGGCTCTTGATGAATATAAAGAAAAGTTTGGTAAAAGACCTTTCGTTCCAGGAAATCCTGATTGGTTAAGGTAAACATATTGAATTAAAATAAGCTGTAGGTAAAGTTGTATTAAACAAACTTATCTACAGCTTTTATAAATTTATTTAATCATCAAAATCCTTATACAAAGAGTACTCATTACAATCTATAAAATAAATTTTTTCTATATCTTTTATATAAAGTTTATTTATGTCATCTGTATAAGAAAAGCTAACTCCAATACCACAGTTAGAGCTTAAATTTCTGGGAACTGGAGAAGACTCATTTTCCATACCACTTTTAGTTAAAAATCTAGAAAATTTAATAGCGCAAGAATGAGTAAACTTTTTATATTTTGACAAGCAGCATTATTATCTACCAAAACTTCTACACCTTAAGGATTTTCTTCTAAACCCTTCTTAGCCATGAGTACAGGTTGAAGACAAGAATATCCTCTAGCATCTATTTTTTTAGCCAATACTAACATCTACTTTTAATTTATTTTTTATATCTTTATCAGCCTTGCAACTGTAATATGAAATGATACCAAGTATAAAAAAGCATACAATCACAGCTATTTGACTATTAGATGTAGGTCCTTTTGAAGAAGATGCTAATTGGAAGTTGTGACAAAAAGCTGCTCCAACAAGCATACCAAATATAGTTATTACAGAGTCAATATTTCCCTCGCCAGATAAAATTAATTGTCTCATAGGACAACCACCTAATAATACAGAACCCCATTCTGCTAATACCATACCTAAAAAATTCCATAAACCATCTGTATGGGCTACTGGCTGATCAGTAAATCCAGGAGTGAAGAATCCAAAAGTTAAATTCCCTATAAAAGCAGCTACTAGCATAGCTAAAAATCCTAATAAAAAATAATAATCTTTAAACAATATTAAATCTCTAAATCCACTAACCATACACAATCTAGTTTTTTGACATATAACTCCAACAGCTAGCCCTATTGTTAAAGCTATAAAAGCTGGAGCATGCTGAGAACCAGGACCTTCTTTTGAGAATAATAATAAAGCAGAAGATGATATTAGCATAATGAATAATACAATATTTATAGCTGGGAATAAAAATCCTTCTAATTTAGTTTGTTTGTAACTTCTTTTGAGAGAGAATCCTTTTCGCAAGCAAACTATACCAATAAGTATACCTACTACAAAACCACCTATACCAAATAAAGCATTTAAATCTCCACCTGCAAGTCTAAGCACCATTCTAGTAGGACAACCTAAGAACATTAATGCTCCTATTATTACTATAAATCCTAGATAAAATCTTATAAATGGAGAAGAGCCACCACGAGACTTAAATTCACGACTACCAAGTGCTAAAATAAAAGAACACAACACCATTCCTATAATTTCAGGTCTTATATATTGAACTATTTCAGTTCTGTGAAGACCTAATGAATCTGCAATATCCCTAATAAAGCAAGCTACACATATTCCCATATTCTTTGGATTTCCATAAAGTACGGATAAAACAGATATAATTCTAATTATAGCTCCACCGATAATGATGTTTCTTTTTTCCTTCATTAAAAATACCCCCATATGAAATTGTTAGATACAAAATACTTTTCCACGCAAAGTATAACATAGCCATTTTGTAGATAATTAGGTAAAAATGTAGTATAGAAAAATTCTAAAATACTCATGTAAAGATAGATAAAAACAGTATAGCAGTAATAAAAATGAATGATATATTAAACTTAAGATATATTTAATTAGGGGGAAAAATGGATAAGATACATTGTGATAATGGAGCAACATCATATCCAAAGACAACATTAAAGGGTGGAACTATGCTAGATTATATAAATAATGTAGGTTGTAATGTAAATAGAGGTGCATATTCATCATCCTATGAAGCGGAAAATGTTCTATATGAAACTAGAGAATTAATATGTGAATTATTCAATTTTGATAAACCTAAAAATGTTGTTTTCACACCTAATATTACAACTAGCTTAAATATAGTAATTAAAGGCTTACTAAAAAAGGTGACAATGTAATAGTTTCTTCTATGGAGCACAATGCAGTTATGAGACCGTTGAATTCTTTAAATGACATAACGATTACAAAAGTTAATTGTAACTTTTTAGGCGAAATCAAACTAAAAGATTTGTAGGTGGAATAAAAGGAATAGATAAAAGTTTGTTAGTTGGAAAGCTTGATACTAAAAATAGAACCTCGGTAGTTTCTCTTGATTTTAAAGAACTTGATAATGGGATAGTATGTCATATGTTAGATAAAAATTACGGTATATCAACTAGAAGCGGTCTTTATTGTGCACCTTCTGCTCATAAAACACTAGGAACTTTTCCTAATGGTACTGTTAGATTTAGTTTTGTGTACTTTAACACAGAAAAAGAAATAGATTATATTATTGATTGTGTGAAAAATATATGGATAAATAAATAATTCATGTTTTATAATATACTTTAAGAAAATGGATAATCATTTTAAAATCAATTTACATTTAAAGATCTGAATAAGGGGAAGATATGAAAATAAAGGACATAAACTGGAAGGATATATCATACCTAAAAGAGGGGAATAATACTCAAAGAAAAAGTTATGAAATACTTAAAAGAATAAATATATTTGAAGTACTCAAGGATTACAACCCAATACTGATAGGAACTATTCCAATACAAATAAACATAGAAAGTAGTGATCTAGATATTGTATGTGAAGTAGAAAACTTCGTTACTTTTAAAGAAGTATTAGTCAATGAATTTGAAATAAGAAAAGGATTTAAAGTAATATAAAATAGTATAGAAAATATAATAGTATGTAACTTTTATGTGGATGATATAGAAATAGAGATATATGCGAGCAAAAATCATTCAGAGAAAACCAACGGATATAGACATATGGTGATAGAAGCTAGATTGATAGAGATTTTAGGAAAAGATTTTAAAAATGAAATAATAGCTTTAAAAAAGAGGGGATTAAAAACAGAGCCAGCTTTTGCTAAACAACTAGGATTAAAAGGTAATCCATATGAAAGTTTACTAGAATTAGAAGAATACTATGATGATGATTTAAAAAATTTAAAATAATATTAATATAGAAAAATATAAAGAAGTTATTATGCTTATTTTTAGTATAGTAACTTCTTTATTATATAAATATTATATAAAGTATTGTATATTAGATTATGAAATAACATATGCAAATTAACAAATGAGGTGTTTATATGAAAAATATTTTTTATTATGAAACAAAGCTGGGAAAGATAGGAATTGCTGAAGATGGAAAAGGAATAACAGATCTTTATCTAGCGGAGAAACTATCATCAGAAGATATGCATATTGAAGAAACACCATTAATTAAAGAAACAGCAAAGCAACTTCAGGAATACTTATTAGGACAAAGAATAGAATTTGATGTACCACTTTCTCTTAACGGTACAGAATTTCAAAAGCTAGTATGGAATGAACTTAAAGATGTACCATATGGCAAAACATATAGTTATAAAGAATTAGCTCAAAAAATAGGTAAGCCAACAGCAGCTAGAGCAGTGGGAATGGCAAATAATAAAAATCCTATATTAATAATAATTCCATGCCATAGAATTATAGGTGCTGATGGAAGTTTAGTTGGTTATGCTGCGGGTTTAGAGATAAAAAAACAATTATTAGATATGGAAAATAATAATTAAATAAAAGTATATTAACATTATATGGAGAAGGGATATATGAACGAAAAAATTAGAGAAGAACTTTTGAAATTATCAGAAGAAAAGTATAGAGAATTTTCTTCAAGGCTAATACCAGGAGTTGAGAATATACTAGGTGTTAGACTTTTGTGTTTAAGAAAAATAGCGAAGAGAATAGCTAAAAAAGACTGGAGAGAATATCTAAAAAATGCTAATGATACATATTTTGAAGAGGTTATGTTACAGGGAATGGTAATAGGATATGTTAAGGATAGTAATATAGAAGAAATATTAGTATATATAAAAAACTTTATTCCTAAAATAAATAACTGGTCTGTATGTGATAGTTTTTGTAGTGGGCTTAAAATAACCAATAAAAATAAAGAAATAGTATGGGAATTTCTAAAAAAATATAACACTAGAATATTTAAATAATAATAATCTTGATGATTTTACTTACAATAAATCTCTCCAGAAAATATGTGAATCTTTAAAGATTGACAAAGAAAGGAAAGTCTTAATAAAATCAATGAAGAGATAGTAAAAATGGGCTAATTTACCTTAACATAGCCCATTTCTATTTTTTTACATACAAGGATTTTATATTAAGAACAAAACTGTTGATAAATTATGGATATAAGATATATCAACAAGTTTGAAAATGTAGAAAAATATATTTTGAGCAACGGACGTAGTCGTTGGCGACATGAGCGAAGCGAATTTTTTATTTAGATTACTTCCAAGATATTTGTGCTTCTTTTCTTGGAGTTGTTCTTTGATATTTTACATCTGGATATCCGATAACCATGCAAGTTACAATTTTTTGATTTTCGTTCAGTCCTAAGAAGTCCATAATTTTTTTATTTCCTTCAGCAGATCTTGTAAAGAATCCACTAAAGAAAGTTCCAAGGCCTAGAGCATTAGTCATAAGTTCCATATTAGAGGAAGCTAAACTAGCATCTACAGGATTATCAGAAACTACAAGTATTACAGCAGGAGCATTGAAGAATAGACTATCCCTACCAGTAGGATTTGCTTTAAATTCTTCATACATTTTTACCCACATCTGGGCATATAGCTTTAAATTCATTGTTTCAGGTGTTAAGTTAGCAAGCATATATTTACCCATATCACTTAATCTTTCTAAAGACATTTCTTTTAAAGTTTCTATGCCATCTTTAACTACAATATAAGATACATCTTGTGCATTTCTTGCTGTTTGAGTAAATCTCCCTGCTTCTATGATTTTAGAAAGTTTTTCTATTTCTACATCCTGATTTTTAAAGTGTCTTACACTTCTTCTAAACTTGATAAAGTTTAGTAAATTATCTGCATCAATAGAGAAATCCTCTTTATTATAATCTTTAACTTCATTCATGTTATAATCATCAGTTGATACTGCATTTTTAGGGCATATTGCAATACAGTGACCACATTTAAAACAGGCTACATTTTTAATATGAGCCTTTTTATCTATAAGTTCAATATCTTTAACCATGCAATCTTTAACACATAGAGAACATCCTATACAAAGATCCTTATCTACTTTCATCATAAAAAACACTCCCTTTAATTTATATAATATCTTTCAATTTTAATTTATATGTCTTAATTATTTTGGTATACTAATAAGTAAAATTCATAAGAAAATACAAATATATTTATTAAGGATAATAGTGATTATAGCACTGTTATAACCACTATGTCTAATTTAAAATATTCATAAACATATAACTTTTAGTTATAGATTTGATAAATTATAAAAAGGAGTAGAAAATGAACCTACAACAACTAGAGTATTTCAAAACAGTCGCTGAAACCGAAAATTTTACTAAAGCTTCAAAGTTATTATTAGTTACTCAACCAGCATTAAGTAAATCAATAGCAAAGTTGGAAGGAGAACTAAAAGTCCCTTTATTTGAAAAGAGTGGCAGAAATGTCAAACTAACTAGGTTTGGGAAATTATTTTTAGTTCATGCAGAGAGAGCATTGGTAGAGATTGAAAAAGGGATAAAGGAATTAGATGAAATGGTTAGTGATACTACAGGGACAGTTTCTATTTCCTCTACATCTAGAGTAGGAGCTTATTTTATGAATTTTATAATAAGCGATTTCTTAAATGATAACCCTAATGTAAAGTTTCAATTTAACCAACAGTCTGTAACTGAAATAATAGAAGATTTAAAAAAAGGAAAAATTGATATTGGTTTCTATGATAATCATACAGAACCTATTTGGGATATTAATATAGAATCTATACCAATAAAAAAGCAAGAGTATATATTAATAGTACCAAAGAATCATAAATTAGCCGGTAGAGGAGAGGTATCTTTAAAGGAATTAGAAAATGAATCTTTTATAGCATTTTGTGAAGGTAGTAAAGATAGGATTCTTTCTTGTACTGATGCTTTAGGGTATACCCCTAAAATATCAATTCAGCCAAAAGGAGCTAATATAGGAAGTGTAATAGAAGGATTAGTATCTGCTGGAGCAGGGATTTCAGTAGTTCCTGATTCACCAACTATCAATACAAATACACTATCTAAAATAAATATTAAAGAAACTATTAAGGAAAGAATAATATATATGAGTTATTTAAAAAATTCATATATACCTCCAATAGCAAAGTTATTTAGAGATTATATATTAGAATATGTTGATAGAAATTATATAACTTCATCATAAAAAATGTAACTCCTAAGTTAAAGGAGTTACATTTTTTATGTTTATTAATTTAATTCAAGGATCTTTTTTTCTATATTATCTAAATTTTTATCTTCTCCATAAGTTAAATCAACCTTGTGAAGAGGGATAAGTTTAGTCTTGTGCTTAATTTTATAACCTATATATAAACTTAAAAATAGAGGTATACCTATATAAGAAGCTATTAAACCACTCCAGTCAATGCCATCTGGTTTAATACAAGAATAACCTTGACCTATTATTATAACTATACACATTATTAATGCTAGTATAGGTCCAAAAGGATACCATTTAGCAGTAAATTTTAAATCTTTTAAATTATTACCTTGATGAGTATATGCTTTTCTAAATCTATAATGGCATATTGCTATTCCAACCCATGCTATAAATCCAGCAAGGCCAGATGCAGCAACTAACCAAACATAAACAGTACTTTCGGCAAATACACCTGTTAAGAAACAAAAAGATGCAACTATAGTAGTTAATATTAAAGCATTTACAGGAACACCTCTTTTATTAGTCTTAGCAAATAGCTTTGGAGCAAGTCCATCCTTAGCCATAGAGTGAAGCATTCTGCTTGATGCATACATACCAGAATTTCCAGCAGATAATACAGATGTTAATATTACTGCATTCATAAGAGAAGCAGCTCCAGCTATACCTGCTTTCTCAAATACCATAGTAAATGGACTTTCAGAAACACCAGCCTGTGTAAAAGGTATTATAGCACCTAAAACTATTATCGTTCCTAAATAAAATATTAATATTCTCCAAAATATGGATTTTATAGCCCTAGGAATAGTTTTTTCTGGATTTTCACTTTCTCCAGCAGCAACTCCTATAAGTTCGGTTCCCTGAAATGAAAATCCTGCAACTAGAAAAATGGCAAAGATTGATTTTATTCCACCATGGAAAGGTCCATCTTTTATAAAATAATTATGAAATCCTATTTCATCAGAACCAATTATACCAACTATCATTAATACACCTATTATTAAAAATATAATTACAGTAACAACTTTAACACCAGCAAACCAATATTCAGACTCACCGTAGGCTTTTGATGATAGGAAGTTTAATCCGACAATTATTATTAAAAATAATAAACTCCAGTAAACTCCTGGTATGTTTGGGAACCAAAATTTCATAACTAAAGAACCTGCAACCATTTCGGCAGCTATTGTTATAGCCCAGTTGTACCAGTAATTCCATCCAAGTGCAAACCCAAGTGCTGGGTCAATAAATTTAGTAGCATAGGAACTAAAAGATCCAGAGATTGGCATAAAAGTAGCCATTTCACCTAAACTTGTTATTAAAAAATAAACCATAATGCCTACTAAACCATATGCAACTAATGCACCACCAGGTCCTGCTTGATAGATAGTATCTCCCATTGCAAGAAATATACCTGTTCCAATAGAACCACCTAGTGCTATCATGTTTAGATGTCTTGCTTTTAATCCTCTTTTTAATTCTTGATTTTGTTCACTCATTTGATTATCCTCCTTATGGTGTAAATTTTCCATAAGTAAGTAACTAAGATAATAAAATTTATCTAACAATAAAAATGCGCTTAGTTTATGTCGCTAACGACTTCGACGGTTACTCAGATATATTTTTATATTATTGAGTTATTGATATACCTTATATAAGTTATCAGTAATTTTAGGTTTACATAAGGTTTTTGTATACAAAAAAAGCCATGAGACTATACCCATGACAAAAATACGTAAATTATATACAAAAAATACAACGTACCGTACGTTTTCATTGAAAATAGCTCTCCACAAAAATGTGACAGTCTTATGCATATTTTACATAAGCCCAGTAAATAGTATCAAAGCCATTAACTATTTACTTCGGCGAAATTTCCTTTTGTATTATTTCATTGAGCTTACCTCCATAATACTACTCTTAAATTTCGCGCCTCTATCTCAGTTATCTACTTGTTGTTTTAAATTATAACCAAAACAAAAAATAAGTCAATAGAAAAGATTAGATTTTGTACAAAAACAATAAATAATAAGTTTACTAACAATAATTGCAAGTGTTAAAATAGAGTTAACATAGTTAGTAAAAATATAACAAGGAGCAAAAGCATTAAATAAAGAAAATTGAGGGGGAAAGCAAGTGACATTATTAAAAAAGAGCATAGCAAGCATAACAACACTATGTTTAATAACTATAAATCTAACTAGTTTGAGTTTTGCAAGTGAGGATATGCAAAAACAAGAATTAAAAAAAGCTATAGAAAAATCGGAACCATTTGTAGTAAGTGGTAATATAAAGGAAGAGAAAAAAGAAGGTATATCACCTCAACAAATCCTAATTAATTATTTAAGCAATGTAGAAAAAACTTCTACTTTCAAAGTCAAATCAAAAGAAGATGATAAAAATGATTCTCAGGTTATAGTAAGACTTCAACAGTATATAAATAATATACCTATCTATGGTTCAGATTTAGTAGGATGCGTAGATTATGACGGAAATATAAAATCAATTTCAGGATATATAGAGCCAACATCAAAGACATTAAAAGGATTTAACTATAATCCGACTTTAACTAAAGATGATGCACTTAAGATAGCAAAGGAAAAACTTGAACTAAAAAATGAATTAAATAAAAATGAAAAAGTAGAGTTATATTTATATAAAAGTAAAGAAGAATATAAACTTGCATACAAAGTAGATGTAAATATAATAGGAAAAACAATTTATAACAAAATTGTATTTATAGATGCTAACAGTGGAGATATAATAAATCAATACGAAAACACAAACAATATAATCAAATCAGAAAAAATTAAAGCAAAAGGTGTATTTGGAGATGAAAGAGAAATACAAGTAATACATAGACAAGGTGAAGCAGGCTTTAAAGACGGGTATTATTTTATAGATTTAAGTAGAGGATCAAAACCTATAAAAACTTTAGATATAAAAGGTCAATATTTTTATCAATATTATTATCAAAATAAAATTCCTTATGGCATGGATAATGATATAAAATATTTTAGCACAAAACTAGAAAAGAGCGATGGAAAGTTTGTAGATGCAAACTACCATGTAGGAAAAACTTACGATTTTTATTTAAATAAATACAATAGAGATGGGCTAGATGGAAAGGGAAGTAAGCCAGAATTACTTGTAAATGTAAATGAGCCAGGAAATGCATTTTCCAGTCTAGTAAATGGAGTTGATATACTAGTTTTTGGAAATGAAAACTCAACAACTTATGATTCTGCAGGATCATTAGATGTAATTGGACATGAATATACTCATTCAGTAGTAAGACATACTGCTAATTTAGATTATGTATCTCAATCAGGCGCTATAAACGAAGCATATGGAGATATTTTTGGTACTTTAGTAGAACATACTTATAAATCAAGCAAAAATTGGACTATAGGAGAAGATTTTTCAAAATATGGATACTTAAGAAGCATGAAAAACCCAGATATAGATAATGTAGATAATATGGAAATCTGTAGAAGGTCTCATGTACATAATGATAGCTGTGACAATGATTACGTACATGAAAATAGTGGTATAATAAATAAATTAGCTTACCTAATATCTGAAGGTGGAACACAATATGGTATTAATGTTAAAGGTATCGGAGAAGAAAAAATGGGTAAACTTTTCTATGATGCACTTACAGAAGGCTTATATTCTCAATCAGATTTTAATCATCTAGGAGAAGTATTATTATTAAAAGCTAAAACAGCAAGTGAAAAAGAAACAGTAGAAAATGCTCTAAAAGCTGTTGGGATAATGAAGGTAAGCTCAAATAATCCTAAAGTAGTTATAAGTAAAATGGTAGGAGAAACTAGATATGAAACATCTATAATGATAAGTCAAAAAGGTTGGGATACTTCTGATAATGTAGTATTAGTAAATTCAAGTTCTATAGCAGATGCTCTTTCAGCCACACCATTTGCAAAATCTATAAATGCGCCAATACTTCTAACACCAAATGACAGCTTATATTATAATATTGAACAAGAGATAAAGAGACTAAAAGCTAAAAATATATATATTATTGGAGGTACAAGTTCAGTATCGAATAATATAGTAAATGAGCTTGAATATGATGGATTTAAGGTAAATAGAATAAGTGGAATAGATAGATATGACACATCATTAGAAATAGCTAAAAGATTAGGTAACATATCAAATATAGCTGTTGTAAATGGAGTTAAAGGATTAGCAGATGCAGTTAGTATAGCACCTGTCGCAGCCAATAAGAATATGCCGATAATACTAACATCACAAAATGAAAATTTTGATAAAATTAATAAGTTTATTAAACAA
Source organism: Romboutsia hominis (assembly GCF_900002575.1). NCBI lineage: Bacteria > Bacillati > Bacillota > Clostridia > Peptostreptococcales > Peptostreptococcaceae > Romboutsia > Romboutsia hominis. Next base: position 338,854 of record NZ_LN650648.1, read on the forward strand.
AACAATATACAAACATCTTATGTTATAGGTGGACAAAGTACTATATCTAATGATATAACAACTAAATTACCTAACTATAAAAGAATAGGTGGAGATGATAGAAATGAAACCAATGCTTTAATTTTAGAGAACTTTTATAAAGAAAAAAATCTAGAAGACATACTTATAGCAAAAGATGGCATAAATAAACAAGATGATTTAATTGACGCCCTATCAGCAGGAGTATTAGCAGCTAAGAAAAACTCTCCAATTGTAATAGTTGGAAGTAATTTAAATTGGAAGCAAAAAGAAATTTTATCATCTAAAGAAACAAATGAAGTAACTCAAGTTGGTGGAAATGGAAATGAAAATTCATTTAGTCAAATAATTGATATATTAAACAAATAACTAAATTCTTTATAAAAAATACTAACAAGTAAAGTTAGTATTTTTTTGTTTAAAATCTAACTTATATGTTTTATATGTAAAAATATGGGAATAAAATTAATATATATGGATAGAAAGCTTAATTCAAGTAAAAAAGAAATTGAAGAATTTAAAGAATGTAGTTAGGAGATATTAAAATGAAGTTGGAAAAAGAAATAATATTAGAAGAAAGAGAAGCTAAAAAGATAGAAAGAAAATCTGAGAAATGTGATAAAAAGGAATTCGAAATTAACAGCGAAAGAAATTACAAAGAAGCACAAAAAGAAGCTAAAGCTCATCAAAAATCTATGAAAAAATTAGAAAAAGAAAAGTTTGAAGAAAAAAGGGAAGAAAGAAAAGTAAATAAATAAATTAAATAGGTATTTATAAAGGTATATAATTTAAGTATTATATGTTTATATAAGTATCTATTTAGATTATTTACTAAAACACTAACTTATTAAAGTTAGTGTTTTTTAATATATTTAAATAATAAATACAAAGATATAAAAAAAGTGGATTAATTAAAGGAATTTGTTTAAATTTGTAAAAGTATATTAATAAAGAGGTGAGTTCATATGTTTAACCAAAGTATTGTTTTAGAATTTGACAAAAGGTTAGTTTCAGAAGAAGAGATGATTGAGAATATAGATTATTATATTTCAAGGTCTAGTGAAGGTATGAAACTCATATCACAGGGAAAGCAAAAGGAGGCTATGAAAATATTAAAAGAAATTAAAACGTCATTAAAGAAAGAATACATATATTATAATAAAGAGAAGATTAAACCATATATACATAGAAATAATGTATATAGAACTTATCAATGGGGGATAGTTTTAGCTTATTCTAAATTATATAAAGTCTATTCTTATAAATATTTGTATGACAATTTATTTAATGTATGGGATAGTATCTCTAATCATGATTCTTGTTTATTTTTAGGATATAGAATATAAAGACACTTATATTATTTAATGATATAAGTGTCTTTTTAGTATAAAATAAATTTTATTTGTATAAAAATTTGGGTAAATATGATCTATAGCTACTTTTATATTTATTAGATTATTTACATCGAGATATTATAAAATTATCAAAAAAATATAAAAAAATAAGGAAATTTACTGAAAAATATAAAATTTAAGCTAGAATTAGGTGGTATCAAGGGGTATAAGAAAAGTGAATATAAATAGCTTGAATATACACTATATATGGTATAAAATAGAGGTTGTGTTACTACATATAGTGCTTATGCAAAGTTAAGTAAAGTGCTGAAAAACAAAAAAGTCAATACTTTTTATTAAAAAAGTTATTGTTTTTTTATCTAGTAAGACTTGACAAACACATCAAGAAATATTAGGCAAAAGGAGAGTTTTATGACCAGAAAATTAAATATAATAAAAAGAAATGGAAAGGTTGCAGAGTTTGATAAAATAAAAATCGAAAATGCAATACTAAATGCTATGAAATATGGTAGCGGTATATATGAAGAAGAAATAGCTAAAAAAATAGCTAACGAAATAGAAGAAAATTGTTATGAAAAGTCACCTTCGCCGACAGTATATCAAATAGAAGATATGGTATATAAGAAGTTAATAGATTATAAACACGAATTGACTGCGAAAGCTTATGAAGGATATAGAGCGGTACAGTCATTTAAAAGAGAAGTGAATACAACTGACGAAAGTATATTAGGATTACTAGACAATAGTAATGAAGATGTTATAAATGAAAATTCAAATAAAAATGGATTATTAGCGTCTACTCAAAGAGACCTAATAGCTGGAGAAGTTTCAAAAGATATAGCAAGAAGAAAATTAATACCAGCACATATAGCGCATGCCCATGATGAAGGTGTACTTCACTATCACGATATGGACTATGCAATTCAACCAATTCATAACTGTATGCTTATAAACTTAGAAGATATGTTAAATAATGGTACAGTAATAAGTAATAAATTAGTAGAATCACCAAAATCATTTACAACAGCTTGTACAGTTACAACACAAATAATAGCTCAAATAGCAAGCGGTCAATATGGTGGAAACTCTATAACTATAAAGCATATAGCACCATTTTTAAGAGTATCGTATGATAAATATTTCAATAAATACAAAGAAAAGTATTCTGAAGAAATGGCTAAAGAATTAGCTGAAGAAAGAATGTTAGAGGAGCTAAAAGCAGGTATACAAACTATAAGATATCAATTATCAACGTTATATACAAGTAATGGTCAATCACCATTTTCAACTATATATTTAGAGATTGAAGAAGGTCATGAATATGAAAGGGAAATGGCTTTAATTTGCGAAGAAATGATAGCGCAAAGATTAGAAGGAATGAAAAACTACAAAGGACAAGAAGTAGGAGAAGAATTCCCTAAACTAGTTTATTTATTAGATGAACATAACTGCCTAGAAGGTGGTAAGTATGACTATATTACAAGGCTAGCAGCTAAATGTAATACGAAAAGATTAGTTCCAGATTATCAAAGTGCTAAAATAATGAGAAAGAATTATGAAGGAAATACTTTCCCACCTATGGGATGTAGAAGTCACTTATCTCCATGGAAAGATGAAAATGGAAATTATAAGTGGTATGGAAGATTCAATCAAGGTGTAATATCATTAAACTTAGTACAAGTTGCATTAACTGCAAATAAAGATATGGATAAATTCTGGGAGATATTAGATGAAAGATTAGAACTTTGTAAAGAAGCTTTAATGGTTAGACATGATTTATTAAAAGGAGTAAAATCAGATGTATCTCCAATACATTGGCAACATGGAGGAATAGCTAGACTTAAAAAAGGAGAGAAGATAGACGCTCTTTTAGAGGATGGATATTCAACTCTTTCTTTAGGATATGTTGGGGTATATGAAATGACTCAAGCAATGCTTGGTGTAAGTCATACAACTAAAGAAGGGGAAGCATTTGCATTAGAAGTTATGCACCATTTAAATGATGCTTGCCAAAGTTGGAAGGAAGAAACTGGTCTTGGATTTGGATTATACGGAACTCCTGGAGAAAGTTTAACTTCAAGATTCTGTAGAATAGATAAGCAAAAATTCGGAGAAATTAAAAATGTAACTGATAGAATGTATTATACAAACTCATACCATGTTCACGTAACTGAAGAAATAGATGCTTTTGAAAAATTAAAGTTTGAAAGTCAATTCCACGACATAAGTTTAGGTGGATGTATAAGTTATGTAGAAGTACCGGATATGAGTAAAAACCTACAAGCAGTAGAGCAAATAATAAATTACATCTATCACAATATACAATACGCAGAAATAAATACTAAGCCAGATATATGCTATAAATGTGGATACACAGGTGAAATAAAGCTTGATAAGGATTTAGAATGGTATTGTCCAAACTGCGGAAACAGAGATAAAGATGAAATGCAAGTTATGAGAAGAACTTGTGGATACATTGGGGCAAATATGTGGGGTAAAGGACGTACTCAAGAGATAGGTGAGAGAGTACTTCACTTATAGAATTTGGAGTGATAATATGAGATTTGCCAAAATAAAAGACAATGACATAGCTAATGGACTTGGAGTAACAATGTCTTTTTGGACACAAGGATGTCCCCACCACTGTAAAGGATGTTTCAATGGAGAAACATGGGATTTTAACGGAGGTCAAGAATTTACACAAGAAGATTTACAATATATTATTGATAATATAAATAAAAATAATATAGATAGAGACTTATCTATATTAGGAGGAGAGCCATTATGCCCTCAAAATGTAGAAGGTGTATTTAATTTATGCAAAGAATTTAAGAAACATTACCCAAATAAAATGATATACCTATGGAGTGGATATACACTAGAAAATTTTGATGAAAGTCAAAAGAAAGTATTAAAATATATAGATGTATTAATAGATGGTAAGTTTGAAGAAAACAATAGAAATCTAAGCCTAATGTTAAGAGGTTCATCAAATCAAAGAGTTATAGACGTAAAAAAGACATTATTAAGTAATAAAATAGTATTTTATGAGCTAGGTTAAGTATGTAGAATGCATCAAGATAAATATAAATTTTATCTTGATGCATTTTTTACATGTAAGTAAATTATATTAAGCACAAAAATGTTAACAACTCATGAAAGTAAAATATGTCAATAAGATTGAAAATGTAAAACGTGACATTTGAGGAACGGACAAAGTCGTTGGTGACATGAAGTGTAGCGCCCACGCAGTGGCTTAAGCGAAGCGAATTTTTTACAAAATAAAAAATTATTATGCTAGAAGAAGTAATTTCATAGAGTACTTTAACGTTTAGTTTCAAAAAATGAAATTAATAATTATTATCATTTACAAAAATGATTAATTATGATATACTTTAAATAAATAGAGAATTAATGAGTAATTTACTAGCAAGTGAACATAAAAGTGTAAATTATATCATAGCTTACATAAATTTTTTAAATCCGATGATCTTCAGCACGTTATTAGATTTAATACAGAAAGTATAATATTCCCCTATATGATAAATTACATTATAAATGTTATGCTAATTATACTCTTAATTTACTAATATAACTACACAACTTCTATATAAAGACCACGATTCATATCGTGGTTTTTATTTTAAAAAATGATAATGAAATTCATTTACAAAAAATAAAAATTATGATATATTAAAAATAGGCTTAAAATTATCGCGGCAAATTTCTGATTTTATAGGAGATGATAATTATGGCAAGAATGATGGGACCTAGATTTAAACAATGTAGAAGACTAGGGTTAAATGTATGTGGGCATCCAAAAGCAATGGATAGAGCTACAAAAGGAACGTCTAGAGCGGACAAAAAGCTTTCACCATATGGAGTACAGTTATTAGAAAAGCAAAGATTAAAGGCTTACTATGGTGTGTTAGAAAAGCAATTTTCTAACTATGTAAAAAAAGCGATGAAATCTAAAGACTCTACAGGTACAGCATTAGTACAAATGTTAGAATGTAGATTAGACAACTTAGTATATAGATTAGGGTTAGCAAGCTCTACAAGACAAGCTCGCCAAATGGTAGTTCATGGACATATACTAGTTAATGGGAAAAAAGTAGATATACCTTCTTATGGAGTGTCAGTAGGAGATGTTATATCTTTAAGAGAAAAATCTCAAAAAAATACAATGTTTAAAGATAGTTTTCAACAAAATGCTACTAGCCAATATCCTTACTTAACTAAGGATATAGAGAACTTTTCAGGTGTTCTTACTAGAAAGCCTGAAAGAAATGAAGTACCAATAGAAATTGACGATATTTTAGTTGTTGAGTACTACTCAAAATAATCTAAATATAAAATTACCATAAATCTTAGGGTTTATGGTAATTTTTTTATTTTAAGTATTTTATAAAGATAAAAATGGACAAAATGATAGTTATATTATAAGCTAATCTATATAAAATAATTAAAAGGAGGTCGTTAATGTATAGTTTGAACAATATCAAGCAAAATAATTGTCCATTAAAATTCATATCAAACATACTCGGAAAAAAATGGGTATGTGAAATAATATGGGAAATTGGTAATGATAAAAAAAGATTTGGAGAATTACAAAGGTGCATAGAAGGATGTAGCAAGAAGATGTTAATTCAACAATTAGAATTTTTAATCGAAAATGGAATAGTAATTAATGACAAAAAAGAATTAAAAAATAATATCCAATCAACATACTATTTAAGTGAATGTGGTGTTTCGTTACTTCCAATAATGGAAACTATGATACTTTGGAGTAACAAACATATTAAATGTGATTGTTAATTTTATATAGATATTAATCTGGTTACAAAAAAGTTACCAGTTGATACAAGAGCTCATACTTGTTATATTATAAAAAACAGGTATGAGCTCATTTACTTTATATAAAAATAATCGGAAGGAGGCAATACATGAATTATACGTTTTTTTCAGAATTTCTTATGGTCACGAATTATATGACTTTAATATCAATAGCAATTTTAATAGGAATGTTTTTTGTAATAAATAAATTAAGTAAAAAGATAAAATTTAATAAATTAATGATTTTATCAATAGTATTAGGGATTGGACTAGGAGTATTAGTCCATGCTATAGCAGGATTCCCAGAAGATCCTACTAAGGTAACTTGGTTAACAGAAGTATCTAAATGGTATGGGCTATTTGGATATGGTTTTATGGATTTATTAAAAATGTTAGTAGTTCCACTTGTGTTTGTTTCAATAGTAAGAGTAATAATGAACTTAAAGCAAGGTGAAAACCTAGGTAAATTAACAGGAAAGACTATTGTAATGTTATTAGGAACAACAGCGATAGCAGCAATAATAGGTATAGTAGTTGGAAATTTATTTAACTTAGGAGTAGGACACGAAGCGATAGTAAAAAGTGGAGAAATAAGAGAGGTTACACCAATAGTCGATACTATAAGAGGTTTATTACCATCAAATCCAGTAAATGCAATGGCACAAGCTAATGTAGTTGCAGTAGTAATATTTGCAGGATTTTTAGGTATAGCAGTAAAGAGACTTAATAAAAAGTATTCAGAAATAATAAAACCATTTGTAGATTTAGTAGAAGCATTTTATAAAATAATAATAAGTGTTTCTATAACAGTAATAAAACTAATGCCTTATGCAGTAGTTGCTTTAATGGCTACTACGATAATAGATAGAGGTGTAACATCAATATTAGATGTTATGGACTTTATAATAGCTCTTTATGTAAGTGTAGCAATAATGTTTATTGTACATTTAGTAATAATAACTTTAAGTGGGGTAAATCCTATAAAATACTTAAAAAATGTATCTAAACCACTTATATTAGCATTTACATCTAGATCAAGTTTAGGAACATTGCCTGTAACAATAGAAACACTTACAGATAATGTTAAAGTAGATCAAGGTATAGCAAGTTTTGTAGGAAGTTTAGGTTCTAATATGGGAATGAACGGTTGTGCAGGAATCTATCCAGCATTAATGGCAATTACTGTAGCTAATATGTCTGGTACTCCTATGAACTTTAGTTTTTATATCATGTTACTTATAGTAATAACTATAAGTTCGTTAGGAATAGCTGGGATACCAGGTACTGCAACAATGTCAGTTTCAGTAGTTATATCAGGTATGGGTATGGGAGCATATTTCCCGCTATTAGGTGGAATACTTGCTATAGATCCAATATTAGATATGGGACGTACAATGCTTAATGTTAATGGAACTATGGCTTCAGCAATAGCAGTTGCTAGTTCATTAGATAAAATTGAAAAAGATAAAATAAGTTAATAAAATCTATAAAAAACCTTCAAACAACTATTAATTATTTGAAGGTTTTTTATTAGTTTTTTATATGAATATTTTTATTAAGAAATCTTTGAATTTATACATATACTATTTTCTTTAATTATTAGTTTGCCTAAAAAAGCTCCAATTAGTGCAGGAATAACCCAGTTAAATCCTATATTAGCAAATGGAAGATTGTTAATAAAAGGGATATTTATACCTAGATTACTAAGTACTGTAAGCAAGCTTGTTAATAATGTTGCATAAGCAGCACCCTTAAAAGCAGAATCTCTCTTAAATATTTTTCCAAACAAGCTCATTAGAACTAAAACTATTGAAACAGGATATAACACTGTTAGTATAGGAGCAGCAATAGCTATTATTTTATCTACGCCTAAATTAGAAAATATGGCACTAAATACACATATAAAGGTTACTATGTATTCATATTTTAGTTTTCTATTAGTTACATCTTCGAAATACTTAGCTGTAACAGAAGTTAATCCTATGGAAGTTGTTAAGCAAGCAAATGCAACAACTATACTTAATAATATAGTACCAGTATTTCCTAATAAAAGATTTGTTATATTAACTAGTAATTCTGTCTGAGAAATGCTAGCATCATACACCGTAGAAACTGTAGCTCCAAGATAAGCTAGTCCACCATAAACTAGTGTAAGCCCAATACCTGCAATTAAAGATGCTTTTATCGTAAGGCTTATATTTTCTTTCTTATTTCTGTAACCTTTACTTAAGAAAGATGACATAACAAGTGCAGTTATACCACCTAATCCAAGGGCATCCATAGTTTGATAACCTTGAGTTACACCTCTCATAAATAGATTATCAGAAGAAATATTAGTATTTAACTCACCAATAGGAGATAATATCCCCTTGATTATTAAGATCGCTAACGCTGCTAAAAGTATAGGCGTTAAAAATTTACCTATAATATCCATAACCTTACTTGGTTTTATAGTTAATATAAACACTAGTGTAAAGAATAAAATTGAAAATATTATTGGATTAAATGAGTTATTTAGAGGAAGTATACTCATTTCAAATGTAGTTGCACCAGTTCTAGGCACTACTAATATTGGACCTAAGCACAACATCATTATTACTTCTAAAGTAAGCCCAAATCTTTTGCCAGCTTTTCCAATAACATCTTGGAATGAACCAGCCTTTGCTATTGCATTGATAGAAAGTAGTATTATACCAACATCTGCAATTATAAACCCTAAGAAACTCATTAGCCAATTGCTACCAGAGGTAACACCTATGTATGGTGGGAAAATCAAATTACCTGCTCCAAAGAACATTGAAAATAGTGCGAAACCAATAACAATAATATCAATATTTTTTTTCATAATAACACCTCTTTTTTATTTTATATATAAAAAAGCCACATAGTATGTACCATGTGACTTTTATTTTGCCTAGGATAAATAAAAAAGCCACATAGTATTATCTATGTGGCTTTACATAACAAGTTAGCTTTCACCATCATAGATACAAACAAGTACCAGTTTGTATCTACGATTAATCTATCGTTCATAAATACAAACCAACTACAATAGCCAAAAGCTAAAATAAGATATATTTAATTGTTTATTGTTAGTTAGATTTGTATTAATTATCATATTTATATTCTCCTAAAAAATTTATATTTAAATTGATTATATATAGTTAAAGGGAATATGTCAATAATATTTTTCAGAAAATTTATACAAATTATTTTATAATTAAAGTAAAAAATATTTTATAAATATGCAGTAAATTATAAAGGCTTAAGTAATAGCAATTATAGAAAAAAATAAAAATTTAGTGTATATTAGTTAAATGCTAATATAAAAGTAATAAAATAAAAAGACAATCATAATACAATAAAACATTGAAATAAAATAAACATATTAGCCATATTCTATGATGGTTAATAAAACAATAATAGTAAAATTAGATAAGGTGGAATTAAATGAATAATAAATTTGAGAGTTTAAAATTAAATAAAGATATATTAAAAGCATTGTATAATTTAGGCTATAATTCACCATCGAAAGTTCAGAGTGAAGTTATACCAAGGTTATTAAGATATGAAAATATAATAGTCAAATCAAAAACTGGGAGTGGAAAAACTGCGAGCTTTGCTATACCAATATGTGAAACAGTAGAAGTGGATAATAACAATCTTCAAGCACTAATAGTTGTACCCACTAGAGAGTTAGCACTTCAAGTAAAAGAAGAGATATCTAATATAGGTAGATTGAAGAAAATAAGATGTAGTGCTATATTTGGAAAACAACCTATGAAAGATCAAATAAAGGAGTTAAAGCAAAGAGTTCATATTGTAGTAGCAACTCCAGGAAGAATAATTGATCATATAAGTAGGGGTACAATTAACCTTGAAAGTATAAGATATTTTATAATTGATGAAGCAGATAAAATGCTTAAAAAAGGGTTTGTAGAAGATATGGAGTTTATATTTAATAGTATACCTAAAAATAGCATTAAAGGACTATTCTCAGCGACTATAGATAAAGATATAAAAAATATTTGCTTAGAATATATGAAAGATGCAGAAATGGTAGAAGTAAAAAATGAAAATTTATTAAATAATAAACAAATATCAGAAAAGACAGTCAAAGTAGAGGATAAAAAAAAGTATGATACTTTAAAAAATATAATATATTCTCAGGCTCCAGTATCAGTTATGATATTTTGCAATACAAAAGAAACTGTTACAAAACTTTATAAAAATTTAAAGGAAGATAGGTTTTTAGTAACAGAACTTCATGGTGATATGTCTCAAGACAAAAGAAATTTTACGATAAAAGATTTTAAAAATGGTAAGTTTAATATACTAGTAAGTACAGATGTAGCTGGTAGAGGTATACATATAGATGACATATCTTTAGTTATAAATTTTAATGTGCCTAGAGATAAAGAAAACTATATACATAGAATAGGTAGGACAGGTAGAAAAAAAAGCTTTGGAAAATCTATAACTATGGTAAATCAAAAAGATGAAAAGTATATGGAAGAAATAGAACATTATATTGGATATAAAATAGAAGATCTAGATGACATAAAAAAAGAAGATATTGCTTTAGGAAAAGCTAAGTTTGAAGAAAATAATAAAAAAGTTTTAAAAAATAGAAAAAATAGAAATGAAGAAAAAAAGGTTCACAGTGAAGTAACGAGACTATACCTAAATGCTGGAAAGAAAAAGAAAATAAGAGTTATAGATATTGTTGGAGCTCTTAATAGTATAGAGGGAATAAATAATGAAGATATAGGTGTAATAGAGGTACAAGACCTTTGTTCTTATGTAGATATATTAAATCACAAAGGTGAAATTATATTAAAGAAGTATAAAGAGATTAGTGTAAAAAAGAAGATGGTAAAAATAAAAAAAGATAATAGATAAAAAACCCCCTTAACTTCTATAATACACCAAAAAAATATATAATAATAGCCTTAAAATGTAATTGTTTTCCTGTTATTATTTAAATATACAAGATAACTTGTATATTTAAAAATGTAGTCCAGATACAGGAGGTACATACTATGAGCGTAAAAATAATTTCAAAGCATGTAAAAGTTACAGAGGCAATAAGAGAAAAAATTGAAAGTAAGTTTGAAAAGCTAGAAAAATATATTAATGATGATTTTGATGTACATGTTAAAATAGATGTAAAGAGAAAAAATCAAAGTATTGAAGCGACAGTATATACTAAACATGGAACTATCGTTAGAGCTGAAGAATGCCAAGAAGATTTATATTCAGCAATAGACTTATTATATGATAAGCTTTATAAACAGCTTAGAAAATACAAAACACAAATGATAAGAAGAAATAGAAAAAATGAAAGTATAAGATTTGATAATATAGAGGAATATGAAGAAATAGATTTAGATGACGATGTAATAAAAAGAAGAAAGAAATTTAAAATGGACAAGCCAATAACTCCAGAAGATGCAATTGTTCAAATGAATTTATTAGGACATCAATTCTTTTTATTTAGAAATATAGAGACAAATAAAACAAGTATTATATATAAAAGACATGATGGATATGGCCTTATAGAACAAGTGTAATACCATAAACATTTAATAATAAAAAACGTATTGAAAATTTCAATACGTTTTTTATTATTAAAAAATAGCTTATTATTATTAATATAACTTGAATTATTTAGATTTTAGTTTTATACATTTTTTTGATATATAAAATATAATAAAACCAGCTAGACAAGTTGCTAGAGCTATAATTATATGTAAATCCACATCATACTCAAATACATAAGAACAAGCATTATCTAAAGCATGAAATAATATACAAAGCCAAATGCTATTAGTTTCCATGTATATGTAAGTAAGTACAAAAGAAGAAGCAATACAACTAAGAGCAAATGGAATAAAACTAGTATGTTGTTGTGGTGTACCAACTACAAACCATAAAGGTAGATGCCATAAGGACCAAATAATACCTATTATTAGAGAACTTTTAAAAGGAGAATATTTCTTTAGTAATTTAGGAAGTAAAAAACCTCTCCATCCTATTTCCTCTAATCCTCCCCCAAATATCATTATAGGAGTTAACCAACTTAAAAATATTAATGGGGATTTTAGTAAGGCACCATAGCCTCTAAACATTTCAACTACTATATATGGAACGGTCCAAAGTATTAAAGCGGCAATAATAACATATAAATATTCCTTTAGACTCCTGTTTGCATTTACACAGTTCCTTAAAAATCTATCAAATTCATCTTTAGACAAAAACTTTTTAGCGGTAATTAATCCAGCTAAAGCAGGAGAATACCCTGAAAGTGCATAAAATAACATAAAAATAGGAGAACCATATATTAAAATATTGAGTTGTGTTGTAGATATAGTTACTGTAAATCCAATTATACAAAAAAGTATTAGTACTATAAAAAAGTACTTTGTATCTTTTGAAATCAATTTTTTTCGCCTCCGAATTTTTTATAAGAATTAATTTATAGAATAATTCAAAGTATATTGAAATTATTGAATAACTATATAATTATTATACATAAGAAATCTAACTAATTTAATAGGGAAATTAAATAAAATTCGTATAATAAATATATATATAGTTTATTTATAAACTAATAATTTGTTGATTATGAAAATACATTGTGCTACACTCAACTTGTAAAAATAAATAAAAGCTAGGGGAGCTATGATTGGATAGCTGAGAAGTAAAGCCATAACTTTCAGACTCTAAGAACCTGATTAAGATAATTCTTACGTAGGGAAGCTCGTATATTTTAATGTACCTAGATTTTTAGTTAAATAAGGCGCTCTCTATAAAAAGAGAGTGCTTTTTTAATGCTATTAAAGTTAAATTTATATAATTATTTTTATATCTTATAAAAGATAATCCTTAAAAGGAGGAAATGTAAGTGAAGGTAAATGGGGAAGAGTTTGAATTTAAATCAGATATGACAATATCAAAGTTATTAGAAGATATTGGAGTAAAAAAAGATAGCGTAGTAGTAGAGATAAATTTAAACATAATTGAAAATAATCAATACGATAGCTATATACTAAGAGAAGAAGATGTTATAGAAGTCATAAGGTTTGTTGGAGGGGGATAAGATGCAACTTTTTATAAATGAGCTACTTGTAAATATTGATGAAGATATAGTTACAGTAGATAAAGTTAAAGAAAAATATAAAAAAGATGCAGATATAATAATACTAAATGGTCATCCAGTAGATGCATATGTAGATTTAGAATTATATGAAAATGATAGAGTTACATTAATAAAAAGGGGTGAAATTCCAAAATTTGAAGAATTAGAAAATCTTATGGTTAGCAGACATACTCCAAATGTTCACTACAAATTAAAAAATGGAAAAGTAGCAATATTAGGTATTGGTGGATTGGGTTCAAATATAGCTATATCTTTAGCTAGAATAGGCGTAGGAACATTAATACTAGCAGACTTTGATATAGTAGAACCATCTAATTTAAATAGACAACAATATTTTATAAATGATATAGGAAAATATAAAACCGAGGCACTTAAAAATAATATAGAAAATATTAATCCATTTATAGAAGTTGAAACTATAAACAAAATAATAGATTCATCAAATATACATGAATTTGGGAACGTAGATATAATAATAGAGGCTTTTGATAATCCAAAGTACAAAGCAGAAATTGCAAATAACATTTTAACTAAAATGAGAGATAAATATTTAATATCCTCATCTGGAGTGGCAGGATATTATGATTCTAACATAATAAAAACAAGAAAAATCAGAGATAAATTTTACATATGTGGAGATGAGATAAATGAAGCTAAAGAAGGTGATGGGCTTATGGCACCAAGGGTGGCTATATGTGCTAATCACATGGCTAATTTAGCAACAAAAATATTGATAGAAGACAAATAAGATTATGTGGGGGATAAAAATGGATAAATTAATATTAAACGGACATGAGTTTAATAGTAGACTTTTAATAGGAACGGGAAAATATAGTTCAAATGATATGTTACCAAGAGTAATAGAGTCAAGTAACAGTGAAATAATAACTATGGCACTAAGAAGAGTAGACTTAGACAATACAGAAGAAAATATACTATCACATATACCTAGCAATATGACAATACTTCCTAATACATCAGGAGCGACTAATCATATGGAAGCTGTTAGGATAGCAAGAATAGCTAGAAAAATGGGATGTGGAAACTTTATAAAAATAGAAGTAATAAGTGATACAAAATACTTATTACCCGATAATGAAGAAACTATAAAAGCAACTAAAATACTTGCTGATGAAGGATTTGTAGTTCTTCCATATATGAGTCCAGATCTATATGCAGGCAAAAGGCTAATAGAAGCAGGGGCAGCAGCAGTTATGCCACTTGGGGCACCAATAGGTTCTAATAGAGGGCTTAAAATGAAAGAAATGATAAAAATAATGATAGAAGAATTAGATATACCAATAATAGTAGATGCAGGAATTGGAAAACCATCTCAGGCTATGGAAGCTATGGAAATGGGGGCAGCAGCAGTACTTGTAAACACTGCAATAGCTAGTGCAGGCGACCCTATAAAAATGGCGAATGCTTTCAAATTAGCAGTTGAAGGTGGAAGAGAAGCATATTTAGCTAAAACAGGAAGAGTAAGCAATTTTGCAAATGCATCTTCACCTCTTACTGGATTTTTAAGTGAAGTAGGTGTTTAATTTGAGTTTTTATAATGTTATAGAAAAGTATAAAGATATTGATATAGATAAATATCTAGAAAATGTATCAAATTATGATGTTTTAAGAAGTTTAGAAAAGGATAATTTAGATGAATATGATTTATTAAATTTATTATCGAAAAAAGCCACTAAATACCTGGAAGAAATGGCACAAAAAGCACACGAGATAACTAATAGATATTTTGGAAAGACTATACTTTTGTATACTCCTATGTATATAGCAAACTATTGTGTAAATAAATGTCTATACTGTGGATATAATATAGATTCTGGAATAAGTAGAAAAAAGCTCAACATTAATGAAATTAAAATAGAAGGAAATGAAATATCTAAAGAGGGATTTAAGCATTTGTTGCTTTTAACTGGAGAAAGTAAGATTCATTCAGACGTAGAGTATATAGGTGAAGCTGTAGAAGTTCTTAAAGATAAATTTCCATCTATTACAATAGAAGTTTATCCAATGGATGAAGAAGAGTATAAATATTTAGTAGATAAAGGCGTTGAAGGGCTTACTGTATACCAAGAAGTATATGATGAAAATATTTATAAAGAGGTACATTTAAAAGGTCCAAAATCTAATTATAAATATAGATTAGACTCACCAGAAAGAGGAATAAAAGCTGGAATGAGAAGTGTATCAATAGGTTCGTTACTTGGTCTTAATGATTTTAGAAAAGAAACTTTTTTTACATTAATGCATGGAAGATATTTAAGAAAAAAATATCCACATGTAGACGTTTCATACTCAATACCTAGAATAAGACCATTTAAGGGATGTTATGAAAAAATAATTGATATCAATGATAATGATTTAGTACAAGCTATGGTTGTTATGAGATTATTTGATAATCAAGGTGGTATAAATTTATCGACTAGAGAAAGCTTATCATTGCGAAGAAATTTAATACCTTTGGGAGTTACAAAATTAAGTGCAGGTGTATCAACAAATGTAGGAGGGCATTCTCAAAATAGTAAAGATACATCTCAATTTAAAATTAGTGATGAAAGTAGTGTTAGTGATATAAAAGCCATGTTAAAAGATATTGGATACCAACAAATATTTAAAGATTGGGAAAGGTTTTAATGTATCTAATAACGAATAGGCATCTATGCAAATATGATAGGTATATTGAAGTTATAAAAGAAGCATCTTATTGTGGCGTTAAAAATATAATACTAAGAGAAAAAGATCTGAGTAATGATGAGCTAGAAAATTTATATCTTAAGATTAAAAAAAATATAAATAAAGATACTAAGATAATAATAAATAGCAATATAGAAGTATTTAAAAGAGTTGATGCCGACGGTATACATTTACCATTTGATAAGTTTATAGATATTTATGATGAAAAAAATAAAAAAGATACAAATGAGTATATAGATATCAAAAACTTTAATAAAATATTAGGAGTATCAACTCATAGTATAAAAGATATAGTAGAAGTACTAAAAAGAAATGCAGATTATATATTTTTATCACACATATATGAAACTAAATGTAAGGAAAACTTAAAACCTAAAGGAATTGAAATATTAAAAGAGGCCAATTCTTTACTTACTAATTCAAATATAAATTTAATTGCATTAGGTGGAATAACACCTAGCAATGTCAAATACATAGTAGATTATTGTGATGATATAGCTGTTATGTCTAACCTAATGAGTAGTAAAAATATAAAAAAAACAATAAATGAATATAATATAGATTAAAAGTTAGCGTCTAAAATAATTTTTATTATTTTAGACGCTAACTTTTATTATAAATAGGTATTTTTATGTATTTTACTATTTAAAATAGTTACAATCTTTGATCTAGTAAAGGATTAGAATTTAAAGTTAATACCATTTAAATCATGAGTTTTATTTAGATAAATTAACTTTTATTGAGATTTTTATTACATAATCATCATATTCTTGAACTGCTAAATCATCAAGTATTATATCTTCATAGAAATGACCTTGAACAGACAGATTATTTTCTTCTATAAACTTTAAAATCTTATTATAAGTAATGCTAGTGTTATAATAACTACCCCTATGATATGCAACAATGTACAATCCCTTAGCTTTAGTAAAATTAGAATATTCTTTATTAGGAAGTTTATTATATATATATTTATAATCTAAGTAATTACCATTAGCTATATCACTGTATTCAAGCATTTCACCTAAAAAATGGGGGTAAGCTATACCTCTATCTTCACAACGACCTATATGAGCAGAAAAAGCCTCATAAACTTCTTTATCTGTAGAACAATTAAAAACTTTTGAAATAAATATGTATTCTTCTTGTAATGGTAAAATGCTGACTTTATCTGTATAATTATTAATAAAATCTTTGGAGTATTCAATTTTTCTATCAATAAAGAGTTTTATCTGGTTTAACTTATCTATTTTATTGATTACATTTATACGTTCCTTTTCTAGTAAATTAATTAATTCATTGGGATTTCTCTTACTTAAGTATTCTTTTATTTCTTTTAAAGGCATACCAATATCCTTTAGCATTGTTATAGCTCCAAACGTTTCTATTTGTTGATAAGAATAATATCTATAATTATTATCTCCTTTTATTTCAGGAGAAAAAATTCCAACTTGATCGTAATGATAAAGAGTTTGCTTACTAGTTTTGCAAAGCTTAGCAAATTCTCCAGTAGTAAAATGTATATTCTTATTAATTTTCATATAAAACACTCCAGATAATATAATAGTTTAATTATAAATATAACACAAAATGTTTAAGATTAAACTAATTAGCATTAATTTATGATAGTCTCCAATTCAAAAGTAAATACTATAAAAATAATAAAATTTTTATAATAGGAAGATATGGAAAGTGTAAGGGAAGTTTTAACAAATGGAAATTTTACTTATTAGTAAAAATTAAATTAAAATTTTTTAAGGAAAATATAAGTATTTTATATCCACAAATGGATATTAATTAAAAAAAAGAAGATAAGTAGATTTTATTGCAAAAATTATGGTGTATTTGATTTTGTATAATGAACAAACTAATGTTAAATAGATTATAAAAAGGAGTGAAGGTAGTGGAAGATAATAATTCTTTTATGGATGGATTAAGAAATTTGGGAAAGCAACTACTTTACACAGAAAGTGAGAATACAAATACTGATAGAGAGAATATAACAGAAATAAACAGTAATGGGAATAAAAGATGTATAACTAGAGCAGGCGCAGGGCCTAAAAGTCATAATAGAGTAGGTAACCCAAATAATAAATTTAGATAAATAATAAAATAATATCATTATGGAGGTAGTAATATGAAAAAAGGATTAATACCAGTAGCTTTAGGAACAGTAGTAACAGCAACAGGATTGATGTTAGATGCTAAGCAAAATAAAAAAGAGAAGTTCAATAGAAAAGATTATAAAAATATGGCAGGTGCACTTCTAGTGGGAGCAGGAGTTGCTCATATTGCCTTAGGTGGAATAGACATAGCTAAATATTAAAATAAGAGGAGATTATTCATTCTCCTCTTATTTTATATTATATTTAGAAATCACTATTATTAGGTGCTTGTCATATAAATGAAAACAAGTCGTTAATATATGTAAGAGCTTATTTTTGTTTTTGAAGATAAAAATTTAAATTAATAATTATTAATAAATAAAAAAATATTGACAATGATAATAATTATCAATACAATAAAAGTAAGTTGAAAATTAATTTCAAGAGATATGTGTTTTCATATAAGGTTATAGCTAGGAGGAAAGATGAAGAAAAGATACTTAGGAATAATATTGATAATATTATCTGCAATATCAGTATTTTTAGGAGTACATAACATAAAGATAGTAGATATATTAACTTTAAATGAAGAACAATTAAATATTTTATTAATAAGCAGATTGCCTAGATTAATAAGTATATTAGTTGCAGGAATAGGAATGAGTATATGCGGTCTTATAATGCAACAAATAAGTAGAAATAAATTTGTATCTCCAACAACAGGAGCTACTATTGATTCAGCTCAATTAGGACTGATATTTGCGATGCTAATTCTACCAAATGCAACTATGGGTAGCAAAATGATAACATCTTTTGTATTTGCTCTTGGTGGGACCTTTATATTCATGAAAATATTAAAAAGTTTAAAGTTTAAAAATGCTGTGTTTGTACCGTTAGTTGGTATAATGTTTGGAAATATAATAGGTTCAATGACGACTTTTATAGCATATAAATATGATTTAATGCAAGATATAACTTCTTGGATGCAAGGAAATTTCTCTATGATACTTAAAGGAAACTATGAAATATTATACATAACAATACCAATGATAATACTTGCATATATTTATGCAAATAAATTTACTATAGCTGGTATGGGTGAAGATTTTGCGACAAACCTAGGACTTAATTACAATAAAGTTGTGAACTTAGGGTTAATTATCGTAGCAATAGTTACAGTATGTGTAGTAACAACAGTAGGAAGTATACCTTTTATAGGATTAATAGTACCAAATATAGTATCAATTTATAAAGGTGATAATGTAAAAGATAGTATATGGCATACAGGGTTATTTGGAGCAATATTTGTGTTAACATGTGATATATTCTCAAGGATTGTAATATATCCTTATGAAATACCAATAGGATTAACAGTTGGTGTTATAGGAAGTATAGTTTTCCTTTATATGATATTAAGGAGGAAGTCATATGCAAGTTAGTAGTGTAAATAAATTACCTAGTAAAAATATAAATATTAGATTACAAAAAGAAAACAGGCAAAAAAGAATTATATATTTAATAGGATTAATGGTTATTGCATTTTCAGCACTATTCTTAATAGCAGGGGTAAATCCAGAACATATAGATTATGCTATGAGCCAAAGAATACCTAAGTTAATAGCAATAGTATTAACAGGTGGATGTATAGCTTTTTCATCCATGATTTTTCAAACCATAACTAATAATAATATACTTACACCAAGTGTATTAGGTTTAGATTCTTTATACATATTAGTTCAGACGCTTATAGTATTTATTGTTGGAATAGATAGCAAATTTATAGCAAGTAAAAGTCATAACTTTTTATTATCAGTAGTAATAATGGTTGTAGCATCTTTTGTTTTATATAAGAAACTTTTTGAAAAAAGTGGGAATAATATATTTTTCTTACTTCTTGTAGGGATGATATTTGGAACTTTGTTTAAAAGTATGTCTACTTTCATGCAAGTTGTAATAGACCCAAATGAGTATGCTACTCTTCAAAATAGCCTACATGCAAGTTTTGGGAATGTAAATACAGAAATACTTTTAATAGCATCCATAATTTTAATAGCAATAATACCATTTATATATGATGAACTTAAGTATTTAGATGTATTATGTTTAGGTAAAGATAATGCCATAAATTTAGGTGTGGATTATGATAAAGTTGTTAAAAAGATGATAATAGTAGTATCTATATTAGTATCAATATCTACAGCTTTAGTAGGTCCAATAACTTTCTTAGGACTATTAGTAGTAAATATAACAAAGCAACTGCTAAGCACATATAAGCACAGTTACTTAATAGTAGCATCAATTCTTATAAGCGTGTCAACATTAGTTGGTGGGCAATTCTTAGTAGAAAGAGTATTTAGCTTTAATACAACTCTAAGTGTAATTATAAACTTTGTAGGGGGAGTATATTTCATATACTTATTGCTAAAGGAGAGTAAAGCATAATGATAGTAGTAAAAGATATAATAAAAAAATATTCAAATAAGTCAGTAGTTGATAATGTTTCAATAAATATAGAAAAAGGAAAAATAACATCCTTTATAGGCCCAAATGGAGCTGGAAAAAGTACTGCCTTATCTATAATAACTAGGTTAATGAAAAAAGATGGAGGAGAAGTTATTATAGATGGAAAGAGATTAGAAGATTGGGATAATAAAGAATTATCTACTAAAATAGCTATATTAAAACAATCTAATCATATAAATCTAAAGCTTACAATAAGGGAACTTGTTGCTTTTGGAAGGTTTCCATATAGCCAGGGAAGGCTTACAGAAGAAGATAATAAATATATAGATGAAGCAATAGAATATATGAAGCTTAAAAGTATAGAAGATAGATACTTAGATGAATTAAGTGGAGGACAAAGACAAAGAGCTTACATAGCAATGGTTATAGCTCAAAATACAGAATATGTATTTTTAGATGAACCACTTAATAATTTAGACATGAAGCACTCAGTTGAAATGATGAGGGTACTTAGAAATTTATGTGATGAGCTAGGAAAGACTGTAATTTTAGTTATGCATGATATAAATTATACATCTTGTTATTCAGATTACATAGTAGCACTTAAAGATGGAAAAATAGCAAAGCATGGAAAGACTGATGAGATAATAAATAAAAAAGTATTAGAAGAAATATATGAGATGAAATTTGATATCCAAGAGATAAATGGAGATAAAATTTGTATTTATTTCTAAAAAATTTAAAGTTTTAATGATAAAGATAATTAATATAAAATAGTAAAAATTATTAGGAGGACGTATTATGAATAAAAAAGTAGCAGCTATATCAGGTTTAGTTATAGCAGGATTAATAGGAGGGGCATTAGTATTTTCAAATAAAGGCAATAAAGAAGTTGCATCTAAAGCAGATGAAACAGTTAAGGTAGAGCATGCCTTAGGAACTACAGAGGTAGGAGTTAATCCTAAGAGAGTGGTAGTGTTTGACTATGCAGCATTAGATGCAATGCAAAGTTTAGGTATAGATGGTGTAGTAGGAACTCCGCAATCATCTTCGATACCAGAATATTTAAGTGAATACAAAGGGTCTAAATACGGAAATGTTGGAGGCTTAAAAGAACCAAATTTAGAAAAGGTAAATGAACTTAAGCCAGACTTAATAATAATAAATGGAAGACAACATAGTTTCTATGATAAGTTTACGGAAATAGCACCAACTATATCATTATCAAAAGAAGATGGGAAGTACATGGAATCTTTTACTCACAATATGGAGGTTATAGGAGATATATTTGATAAAGAAGATAAGGTAGATGCTGAGTTAGCTAAGATAAATAAAAAAGTAGAAGAAATAAATAAGAAAGTAACAGAAAAAGATTTAGATGCAACAACTTTAATGGTTAGTGATGGATCATTAAGTGTACTTGGATCAGAATCAAGATTTGGGATAATATATAAGAGTTTAGGATTTAAAGAGACAGATGAGAATGTGAAAAATTCTGACCATGGACAAGATGTTTCATTTGAATATATAGCAAGTCAAGATTCAGATTATATATTTGTTGTTGATAAGTCAGTTATATCTAGTGATGAAGGTCAAAAGCCAGCACAGGAAATATTAAATAATGAATTAATAAATAATACTAGGGCAGCTAAAGATGGAAATATAGTTTATTTAGATACTCATTCATGGTATTTAAGTGATGGTGGAATAATATCTACAAATACTATGCTAGATGAGGTAGATGAAGCAATAAGCAAATAATAATTCACGTATAATACAAATAAATGTAACTTACTAAAAGTTGTATGAGGATGGGTTTAATTCTTATACAACTTTTGTTCTTTAGTAACTATTATACAAGTTATATTATTTGTAAGAATAATATAGATATCATTTACTTATAGATAAATTAGAAATATAATTATGTGGAGTGCATAAAATCTTTGAAATATAAAATGGTTTTAAAATATTATATACAATGTATAAATATATTGAAAGATGGAGGTAGACAATGATAAAAGAATTCATAAAATATTACAAACCTTATAAAAAATTGTTTGTACTTGATTTACTAGCTGCTTTCACAGTGGCACTATGTGACTTAGTTTATCCAATGATAACTAGAAGTATAATGGATGATGTTGTACCAAATAAAGATACAAGAATGTTAGTTGTATTTGCAATATCTCTATTAGTTATATTTATTATAAAAGCAGGATTAAACTATTTTATGCAATACTGGGGGCATGTAGTAGGTGTAAGGATGCAAGCTGATATGAGAAGCTATGTATTTACTCATCTTCAAAAACTTCCAAGTTCTTATTTTAATAATAATAAAACAGGTGTTATAATGTCTAGAATAATAAATGACCTTATGGAGATATCTGAATTGGCTCATCATGGACCAGAAGACTTATTCATATCTATTGTCATGTTGGTTGGTTCATTCTTTATATTATTAGGAATAAATATAGAGCTTACACTAATAGTTTTTGCTATATTACCTATAATACTTTTATATGCTATAACTCAAAGAAAGAGAATGAATAAGGCATTTAAAGAAACTAGAGTAAAAACTGGTGATGTAAATGCTACTTTAGAAAATAGTATAGCAGGTATGAAAGTTACTAAATCATTCTGTACCCAAGAAGAAGAATTAGAAAAATTTAATAAATCTAATAACATATTTAAATACGCAAGAGAAAGTGCATATAAAGTTATGGCACAATATTTTTCGGGAATGTTTTTATTTATAGATTTATTAGAGTTAGTTGTTTTAATAGTAGCAGGATATTTTACTTATATGAATCGTATAACGTTAGGTGATTTCGCAGCATATCTTTTATATGTAAAAATGTTTATACAGCCAATTAGAAAATTAATAAACTTTACTGAGCAATACCAAAATGGTATGACAGGATTTGAAAGATTTATGGAAATAATAAATGAAGAAACAGAAAAGGAAGCTAAAAACCCAATAGAACTTAATGGTGTAAAAGGTAATATAGAAATAGAAAATGTATCTTTTACATATGAAGATGAAAATCAAGTTTTAGATAATTTAAATTTATCTATAGAAGCTGGAAAAACAATAGCCTTAGTTGGTCCATCAGGTGGAGGTAAAACAACTTTATGTAATCTTATACCTAGGTTTTTTGATTTTGATGAAGGTAGCATAAAGATAGATGGAATAAATATTAAAGACGTAAGCCTAGATTCCCTAAGAAAAAATATAGGGGTTGTAGCACAAGATGTATTTTTATTTACAGGAACTATAAGAGATAATATTGTAATAGGAAAAACTGGTGCTACTGATGAAGAAATAGTAGAGGCTTGTAAAAAGGCTAAAATACATGATTTTATACAAACTCTTCCTAAAGGTTATGATACATATATAGGAGAAAGAGGAGTTAAGTTATCAGGAGGACAAAAACAAAGAATTTCTATAGCTAGAATATTTTTAAAAAATCCTCCAATAATGATACTAGATGAGGCTACATCAGCACTTGATAATGTCACAGAATATGAAATACAAAAATCTTTAGAAGAGCTAAGTAAAGATAGAACAAATTTAGTTGTGGCACATAGATTATCAACTATAAAAAATGCAGATGAGATAGTAGTATTAACGGAAAAAGGTATAGAAGAGAGAGGAACTCATAAGGAACTTATAGAAAAAGGTGGAGTTTACTCAAAACTTCATAGAAAATAGTAAGTTATATAACAAAAAGATGATTCTAACTTTAGAATCATCTTTTGTTTTTATAAATCAACCCAAGTTGATTTACCTGTATATATAAACTCTGTATGTCTACACTTAGGACAGACGTAAATTTTAAACATTAAATGCTCCTCTACATCAAAGATAGCTTTAAAAAATCCACGGTCAGCCTCTTGAGAATCAAATCTATATTCTTTTAAAAATTCAAGACTTGTGTCACATCTTAAACAGTTCATAAAATATTCCCCCTTAATAAACAAGTAAGTAATATAATTGTAAGATATATTTAGACAAATTTGGTTGCAATATGGTTACATATACCTAAATTAGACAATAAGAAATATTAGAAAGTTATAGAATCTTACAAAAGTGTAATGAAAATGAAAGACAAATGAATATGTAGATTTTTGGATTTAGTATAAAATACATATATAAGAAATCTAAGGAGGTTATTAAATGAATAATATATTAAAAGTTGAAAATATAGAAAAATACTATGGAAATAAAGACAATATAACAAAGGCAATTGATAATATAAGTTTTAGAGTAGATGAAGGAGAATTTGTTGGTATAATGGGTCCTTCAGGAAGTGGTAAGACAACTCTACTAAACTGTATATCGACAATAGACAATGTATCTACAGGAAATATAATAATAAATGGTCAAAATATAACGAATTTAAAATCAAAAAAACTAGATAAGTTTAGACAAAATGAATTAGGATTTATATTTCAGGACTTTAATCTTTTAGATACTTTAACAAATTATGAAAATATAGCATTAGCTCTTACTATAAAAGGAGAGAAGCCATCTAATATAGACTCTAAAGTAAAAGAAGTAGCAAAATATCTAGAAATAGAAAAAGCATTAAATAAATATCCATACCAAATATCAGGAGGACAAAAGCAAAGAGTAGCATCAGCAAGAGCGATTGTTACAAATCCATCACTTGTACTTGCAGATGAACCTACAGGAGCATTAGATTCAAAATCAGCAAGATTATTACTTGAAAGATTTGAAAGTTTAAATGAAGACTTAAAAACAACAATACTTATGGTTACACATGATGCCTTTACTGCAAGTTATGCTCATAGAATCTTATTTATAAAAGATGGAAAAATATTTAGTGAGTTAGTAAGAGGTAGTGATACTAGAAAAGAATTTTTCAACAGAATAATAGAAGTTATAACCCTTCTTGGAGGTGATGACAACGATGTATTCTAAGATAGCAATAGGAAATGTAAAAAAGAGTTTTAAAGATTATGCTATATATTTTTTAACACTAACTTTAGCTGTAAGTATATTCTATAGTTTTAACTCAATAGAATCTCAAAAAGCTATTTTAGAGATGAACAATTCAACAATGGGATTTGTAGATACACTATCTAAGATTATAGGTGGAATATCTGTATTTGTATCATTTATATTAGGTAGTTTAATAGTATATGCAAATAATTTTTTAATCAAAAAACGTAAAAAAGAGCTTGGAATATATATGACTTTAGGTATGGGTAAAGGAAAAATATCTAAAATACTAATTTTAGAAACACTTATAGTTGGGGTAATATCATTAGCAAGTGGGCTTATATTAGGACTAATAATGAGTCAAGGGTTATCATTATTTACATCTAAATTATTTGAAGTAAATATGAGTGAGTATAAATTTATTTTTTCTACAAGTGCAATAATCAAAACCATAATATACTTTGGAATAATATTTTTAATTGTTATGGCATTTAATGTAATTGTAATATCTAGATACAAGATAATAGATTTATTAACTGCAGGGAAAAAGAATGAAAATATAAGATTTAAAAATCCAATTATATACCTAATAACATTTATCTTATGCTTAATTTCAATAGGAACTGCATATAAGCTAATATTAGATGCTAAACTTAATATTGAAGATATAAGATTTTCAATGTCAATAGGACTTGGTGTGGTTGGTACATTCTTATTTTTCTATAGTTTAGCTGGATTTGGATTATATATATTTAAAAATAGTAAAAATATTTATTTTAGAGGATTAAATATTTTTATAACAAAGCAAATAAATAGCAAAGTTAATACAAACTTTATATCAATGTCTATTATATGTCTAATGTTATTTTTAACTATGGGAATGTTATCAACTGGAATAGGGTTTAAAAATGCATTAGAAAAAGGACTTGAGAAAACAACACCATTTGATGCTAGTGCGAGAGTATTTGCAAATGAAGATGATAAAATTAAAAGTATAAAAGATGCTTTAAATAATTTAGGATTTAAATTTAATGATAAAGACAAATATTTATACTATAATACATATGACTCAGGATTTGAGATAAAGAATCTAAATAAAGGTTTAGATAAGGAAAATCAAAAGAATTTAGACAAGATAGAGGACATAGGTGCTGATTTTATAAAAATATCAGAATACAATGACATAAGAAAGCTAGAGGGTAAAAAAAGTATAAGCTTAGGTAAGAATGAAGTTTTAATTATGTCAAATAATAATATGGCTAGCAAAATAATAAATAACTTTTTAGAAAATAATAAAGAGATAAAAATAGATAAAAAAAATTATAAGGTTAAAAATGAAAAGGCTATAGAGGACTCTCTTCATACAACTGCTTTAGCTGACAATATGTTTACTATAGTAGTTAATGATGATTTAACAAACAAACTTCAAGTTAGAGAATCTTATTTAAATGTGAATTTTGGAGAAAATAGCAAGAACTCAGAAGAAAAACTATCTAAATTATTTGATGATTTTAAAAATGGTAAGATTGACTATAAAAATTCAGCATTTATCTACGGAGAAACTAAGGTTCAAGTATATGCAGAAAGTAAAGGTATGACAACAATTATGTTATTTATAGGTATATACCTAGGAATAATATTCTTAATATCTAGTATGGCAGTATTAGCATTACAACAGTTATCAGAAGCAAGTGATAGTATAGAAAGATATAAATCACTAAGAAGAATAGGTGCAAATGATAAAATGATAAATAAGAGTATATTTATACAAACATTAATATATTTTAGTTTACCAATAGTACTTGCATTTATACATTCTATAGTTGGTATAAAAGTATCAAATGAGTTTATAGCTATGTATGGTAAGCCAGATATAGGATTATCATCTTTAGTAACTGCGTTAATATTTGTGTTTATATATGTTGGATATTTCTATGCAACTTATACTGGATATAAAAATATAGTCAAAAATTCATAATATAAAAATAAGCTAGATACAATATATGTATCTAGCTTGTTTTGTATATTAAAAAAGTATTTGTTTAATGTGGAACTTGTAGTAACTTAAAATATTAAACTAAAAAAGGAGCTATTAGAAATCTAATATAGCTCCTTTTTTAATTATTTACTTTAATCTTTCATCATCTTCATCTACATATTCTAATATGTCTCCAGGTTGACAGTTTAGTATTTTACATATTGAATCTAATGTAGTAAATCTTACAGCTTTGGCTTTATTATTTTTTAATATAGATAGATTAGCCATAGTTATACCAAGTTCCTTTGAAAGTTCGGTAGAACTAATCTTTCTTTTAGCCATCATAACATCTAAATTTACAAGAATTGGCATAAAATATTCCTCACTAAATTGTTTTATCATTTTCATCTTTTATCTTTGTAGCTGTCTCAAATAATTGAGATAAAGTAAGACATAATAATCCTATAACTAGGCAGATAAAAGTAACTACTATAATTGCTGGAATTATAAGAGTGTCATTAAATGGACTTACAAAGTATTTTAGATACAACATGCATACAGCAAATATAATAATCTCACTAAAAGAACATATAGATATAGTTTTTAGAGCTTTTGAGCTGGCCATAGTAAAAGGTATATTCTTTATAATTAATCTACAAAGCTTTTTTAATTTAAATAAAGATATCATATAAGGTATAAAACATAAGTATACGCAAATTGATACATTAATCATTATTGGGTTAAGTTCTGACACAGGTACTTGTGTTTTACATAAAGCTATACTTATCATTGGTGTAGCTAGGAGTAAAACACCTGTAATAAATATTCCTATTAATATAATAACATTTAATATTTTAGAATTTAAGCTTTTTATCATTTTTATTTACCTCTCTTAAAAAATATATATTATACACCTATAATAAATATGTAATTATCGTTTGTCAATAAAAAAACATAATATTACAATAATGTAATGTACAAAAAAACTGTAGATAGCAAAAGGCTTTTCTACAGCTTTGATTTTATTCTATATTTTCTCCGAAATTTTCGCTTATTATTCGCGTATAACTTATAGATTTTGATATTCTGTCTAATATTTCTTCTTTTTTATCTAATACTATATCTTTTCTATCATTCCAAAGTGTATCAAATAAATTATTACACATATTTTTGAAATCATTATCACTTATTATAAAGTAATCATTTTGTCCTGAATTAGGATGTACTTTTGTAAACTTTAAATTCTTAGATAAATATAAAGATGGATTCTCTTTTTCTCTAAAATCATCAACAAAATCTCCATCAACTAATCGTATTTCAACATCATTAGATTCCATTAATATTTTTTCTATATATTCAATATGTCTTTCCCTTTCTTTGAATGTAAGAGTTACTGGTATATTGAAAAAGTGTAAGCAACCTGAAGACATATACTTTCTAAGTTCTGATTCATATATAAGTACTTTAAGATTAGATTTATAAGTAACATTATGAAGGAATACATTTATCTTTTTTAGCTCATTTATAATTTTTTTATTATCTCCAAAAACTCTTTCGGCAATCTCCATGAATAAATCCGGAGGCATAAAGAATTCATTAATAGAACCTAAAAGACATCTTAAATCATTGTTCATTATATATTGTATATAAGTTTGATTTTCTATCATAGAGGTACAATCTCTTTTGTCGTATAAAAGTTTTCCTTTATTTTTTAAAGTATACTTTATATTTGCATAAAAATCTTCTACTAATTTTCTGTCTTTAGAGGTTGTGGTAAACATACATTCACCTTCTTCAAAGAATAGATTTGTAGATAAGAATTTATTTTTAATTGCAAATATTGCAGTATTGGAATTTATACTACAGTTGTATAACTTAAAATTAAGTGAAGTAGATGTTGAAATTAAGTTTATAGCAAGGAGTGTATTAATAACGTCCTCATCTTCATAGTCATTAAGACCGATTAAAAAACTCGCTTTAACATTAACTTTTTTACTTAATTCATTTAAAAAAGCTTTCAAATTAGATAGTGTTAATTTATCTTTATGGTTTAGATAAAGTAAATTTACAGAAATCAGTACTTCTAAATCTTCATCTTTATCAGCATAAAAGCTCAATTCTTTAAAAAAGGTTTTATAAATTATGCCTGGATTAACTAAAGAAGTACTATTATAATATTCCTCTGAATGCGTAGTTTTAGGCATGGATTTTACCTGAGTATTGTTTACATTGACAGTATCCATATAAACTTCTTTGAGCTTAGTTTCTATATATTCTCCAATGAATTCATTACTGCTATCAGAAGATATTTCAAAATAATCTATTAAATTATCTAATGTATCGTCATTTAAAGACTCCATAATAAAGTCTGATATATTTTTACATATTTCATTTATTCTTTTTGAGCTTGGAAGATGTTTAGAAAGAATCCACTTATTTACATAAGAAACATCATAGCCTACATACTTTGCCAAACTACTTTTCTTTTGATTTGATAAGTATAGTAGATTCTCTAATAAACTTCCAAAAGTAATGGTTTTCAAGTTATATTCCCCCCAATAATTCGTTTTATGTCAGCTTTTAAATTATATTATATCACTTACTAAGGTATATTATAAGAGTTCGAAATAGATTGAAATATAATAAAATAGAAGCAATTTGAAGAAAGTTTTTTCAATGAAAAATGCAGAGGCATATAAAAAATGCCTTATATCCTTAAGTTTCGTTATTATTCGTAAAAGTAAGTAGATGATACGTGTTATTATATAAGCATAGACAATGAAAAATACGTTTTCTCAACAAGGGAATACGAAATATACTAAAATTACGGTAAGGAAAAACTAGAAAATTTCTAGGCAATAAAATTAGGAGGATATATGGGCAATTTAAAGAGTAACAAAATAGCAAAGGGATGGATGATAGTAATAGCATGTATGCTTATACAAGCAATACCATTTGGTGTAGCATCAAATATTCAGCCATTATTTATACATCCAGTAACAACAGATAAGGGGTTTAGTCTGAGTTCATTCTCATTAATATTTACAATAGGAACAATAGTATCAGCAGTAGCATCTCCATTTATAGGTGCGCTTTACGGGAAGATAAATGCTAAATTAATATATATAGTAGGATGTTTATTATCTGGTGGAGGATTTATGTTATTCTCTATGTGTACAGAGTTATGGCAATTCTACTTAGTAGCAGGAATAGTTAATATAGGAACATCAGCTATATCAGCTATAGGAGTTCCACTTTTAATAAACTCATGGTTTGATGAAAGTACAAAAGGAAAGGCAATGGGAATTGCTTTTGCTGGAGGATCTATAGGTAATATATTCCTTCAACAAATGGCTATATACTCAATAGCATCTAATGGATATTCTAAAGCTTATTTCTTGTTTGGGGTATTATCTTTAGCTGTTGGTATACCAGTCGCATTATTAATGATAAGAATGCCTAAAAATAAAGATGAGATAGTAGTAGGAAATAAAAAATTAGATAAGGCAGAAGATAAAAAGAAAGAAAAAGTAGATTTAGCATATACATTAAAAGAAGTACAGAAGATAAAATATTTTTGGATGATGGCAATAGGATTTTTATTTGTAGGAATATATGTATCTGCATATTCAGTACAATATGCTGCATATTTCCAAGGAGAGTTAAAGTTAAATCCTAGTGTTGTAGCAATGTCAGGTTCAATATTTGCAATTACATCATTATGTGGAAACGTAGTTGGTGGTATATTATTTGATAAAATAGGTGTTATGAAGTGCTTAGTAATATCATCAGTAGCAGTATTTGTGTCAGGAATATTCTTGACTATGTCTGGAACATCTCCAATATTTGCATATGCATTCTCTGCTATAAAAGGTATAGCTGTTTATATGTATATGATGGGACCAGCATATCTTACAGGTTCATTCTTTGGAAGAAAAGAATATGGTAGTATATTAGGTATGATAAACTTAGTATTTGCACTTGGATTCTCAGGAGGATCAGCTATATTTGGTTTATTTACAGATAAGTTTGGTTATAACACTGCATGGATGGGTATATTAGCTTGTGTTGCAGCAGCATACATATTACTTATAATAGCATCTAGAGGAATGAATAATCTAAACAAAGATAGAAGACAAAGATTAGAAGATGAAAAGGAAATTAAAATAGCTTAATAAAAAGTCGCCTTTAATTAAAGGCGACTTTTTAATTTATTTCATTAGAAATGACCATATTCTCAAAGAAATTTTACAAAATGAAGGAATAGAGATAAGTGTGTAAGGTAAATATTAAAAAATGACTATACATGATGGTATTATGCAAAAAGAGTTTGAATTAATCTAATATATATAATAATATCTTAATATGGACATAAAAATATGAGATGATAGGTGTGAATGAATGGAAGAACTAATAAAATCAATTGATGAAATAACTAAAGATGAAGTTATTAAAGTAGTTATAAGTAATAAAAAAAATAAAGATATAAAATACAATAAAATAAATATAGTTTTAAAAGAAAAAAACAATAAAGAATACTATCAAATAGAAAAGTATACGGATAAACAAGTTTTTCATGAGAATATAGAAAAAGATGAGCTAAATACTAAATTATTAGAGTATATAGGCGATAACTATAAACAATTAGCAGCATGGACTATATCTAAAACTTTTGATCTAAAAGTATCTAAAAAAGGTAAAATATTTTTAGGAAAAAAAAATAGTGATAACTCAAATATGGTAAACAAGAGCCATAATAAAGAGAAAAACTATATATTAAAAGAAGGAATGATAATACAACCACTTATAGACTTAGGAGTATTTACTAAGGAAGGGAAGGTTGTTAAATCAAAATATGATAAATATAAGCAAATAAATAGATTTATAGAGATTATTGATGATGAAATTAAGAAGAATAACTATAAAGAACTTACTATATTAGACTTTGGATGTGGAAAATCTTATTTAACATTTGTCTTATATTATTATTTTGTAGAGATAAAAAAAATAGATGTAAAAATGATAGGTCTAGATTTAAAAGCTGATGTCATTAAAAAGTGTAATGATATAGCTAAAAAGTACAATTATGATAATTTAAGCTTTGAATTAGGAGATATAAATGGATATAGATTTACAGATAAGGTAGATATGGTAATAACACTTCATGCATGTGATACGGCTACTGATTATGCTCTATATAATGCTATAAAGTGGAATACAAAGATGATATTCTCAGTTCCTTGTTGTCAACACGAGTTTAATAGTCAAATGAAGTCAGATGAATTTTCTCTACTTACAAAGTATGGGATAATCCAAGAAAGAATGGCTGCACTTATGACAGATGCTGTAAGAGCAAATTTACTTGAAAGTATAGGGTATAAAACTCAATTACTAGAATTTATAGATATAGCCCACTCACCTAAGAATATATTAATAAGAGCGGCTAAGGGAAAAGTGTCTAAAGAGAAGAGAGAAAAAGCATTAAATGAAGTAAATAATTTAATAAGTGAATTTAACTTTAAGCCGACATTATACAAACTTTTAAAAGATGATAAATTAATATAATAAATCTTTATAATTATAAGGGTTATTTATATGTGTGATAAAGTCACAGAAATATGTAGTAAAGTATGGTAACATATATTCATGAACTAAAGTACTTAAGGAGTGATAGTATGATAAGACCATCAGAATACCATAGTCAAGGGTATACTTGTGCAGAAGCATTAATAAAAGCATATAACGAAGAACATAATACAGACATACCTGTTGCACTAGGTAGTGGTATGGGAGTTGGCATGACAGTAGGAAGTATATGTGGTGCTGTAAATGCAGGTATAGTAGTTATAGGATTTATAAAAGGAAGAGAAAATAATACAGAGGCTAATATAGCTAGAAAATATTCAAATAAGTTGATGAAAAAAGTTAGAGAAAAATATAATTCTGAAATATGTGTAGACTTAAAGAAAAATAAAGTTGGATGTGATGAAATAATAAACTTTACTTATGATGCTATAAATGAGCTACTTGCGGAGGAAATGTAAAAATACAAATTAATAACTATTAAATATAAATAAATTTTACCAAGATATAAAATTTTGAAAAATTGATTTAACAGTTATTAAAGGTAATAAATATACTATTAATATATTTTACGCTAGAAATAGTATGTATTAATTTAATAAGGATTAAAGAGGCAATTTTGGAGGGAAAAAATGGGAAAAATAATTAATAGCACTAATTTTGAACAAGAAGTAAATGATGGAGTTGTAGTGGTTGATTTCTTCGCTACTTGGTGTGGACCTTGTAAAATGCTAGCTCCTATATTTGAGCAACTTAGCGTTGAAATGAAAGATGACGCTAAATTTGTTAAGGTAGACATAGATAAAAGTCTTGAAATAGCTAGAAAATATATGATATCTAGTGTTCCTACAATGATGATTTTTAAAGATGGAAAGCCTGTAGATACTATGGTTGGATTTATGCAAAAGGAATCTATAAAGAGCAAAGTAGAATCACATATATAATAAAAATGGATGCCTAAAAGTTTAGGTATCCATTTTTATTGTATTAAGAAATTGATTAAATAAAACAAATATATAAATTATATTATAAAAATGAGAAAAATATAAAATTTATTTTATAGGATGTTTAAAAATAATTAATTAAAAAATACATAAAAATAAAATTTTACATAAAAAAGAAATTATAATATGGTAAAAAATGTAGAAATATATTATATTATTAATAGTCACCGACAGGAACGGACATAGAAGGACACAACCACAATTTATATCATAAGAATAAATTAATTTACTCAGATTATTTTTAAATGATGAATAATATAAGAGTAAATCTAATGACATGGAAAATACTATCCCCCCTGAATAGTATTAAAAAAGCTTAAGACTGCATATGCAGTCTATTTTTTTACAAAAAATTAGCTTGCATATTGAGAGGATATATATAGGAAGTTAAGATAAAAGAATTAGTAAAACACAAAAAATGGTATTGATTTAATTAAAACAATACCATTTTTAATTTATTGATATTTACAGATATACTATTATATATGTAGTGCAGGCATTTTCTATAATGATTAGCTATTAAATATAAATAGTTTTTATAAAATTTATTAAAGATTATAATTAAATGAACTAATAAGGTTATCTAACTTGAATTTAGGATATATAGGTTTCGAATTGCACATAGAACGTAATATTAAGTAATGCTTATATTCATTACTATCAGATTTAAAATATTTATTTATAGATATTTCTAACATGTCTTCTTTATCACTAAAATTCATATATTTTAAATAAGAGTCCTTTAAATTAGGGTAATCTAAAGTAAGAGAATAAAACTTTCTTTCTACTATTTTCAAATCTTCTATAAGTTTATATGTTCGATTATTTATTTCTTGATTTAAAAAATCACAATCTCTAGAACTATTAGTTAAATCTGACATAATTTCATACTGGATATGCTTGATTTTTTTATTTAACATAAGGGATAAGCAAAATAGTTCACCTAGTTCTTTTTCTTTTTCAAATTCTCCTTTTAACAAAAGCCTTATAGATGGCAAATCTTTTTTTGAAAATATTTTAAGCTGTCTTCCTTTACCAAATACTATTTTTAATGGAAATTTTAAGTTATCAGGGCTTATAGACTGAGTTAAAATTCCATCTTCTACAATATAAAATTCTTCCCCTTGGTAAATAGCAAAGTTTTTACTGTAATTATAATAAAGTGTTTTTGTTGGGACTTGATCTCCAAACTCAAACTCTTTTAAATTTATGTTAGATCTTATGACTTTACCATCGTCATTTACTGTAGGATAATAAAAACAATCAAATCTCATAAAGTTTATTCCCCCTAATACATAAATTATATATCTATAATAATTATAGTCCTTATATGATGTTTTGTAATTAAGTAATGTAAAATATTTAAATAAATACAACTGTATAGTAAATACAATAAGATAAGTAATACTATATACTTGTGTAGAAAAATGTAAAATTATGTAATATAATGAAAGAGTTAAAAAATACAGATAAAGAGAGGGCAATATGACATATATAAAGAAGTTAAATATTTTTAAAGTGTTAGTAGTATTAATAATGATATTATCTATAAATACTATTAAAATATTTGCTCAAACAAGTCTGAAATTTAGGAACATAACGATTGAGCAGGGATTGTCGCAAGGTACTATAGAAGATTTGTATCAAGATAGCAAGGGATACATATGGATAGGAACTCAAGATGGTTTAAATAGGTATAATGGATATGAGTTTAAACAATATAGACATAATGAAAAATCTAAAAACTCAATAGTAAGTAATAATATTATAAAGATAAAGGAAGATAAGGAAAATAATATATGGGTAGGAACTATAGATGGAGTAAGTAAGATTTCTAAAAATGGAAAGATAAAAAACTACAAACAAGGTAGTAAAAATGGGAATATTTCTGATGACAATGTTTGTGATATACTAGTAACTTCTGATGGAAAAGTTTTAGTTGGTACTACAAATGGACTAAATATATACAATGAGGACAAGGATAGATTTGAAAGAATATTATCGAAAGAATCTGATTTAACAGATCAATTTATTTATTGCTTAGATGAAGATAAGAATAAAAATATATGGATAGGGACTAGTGATGGATTAAATAAAATAAATACAAAAAATAAAAATATAGATAAGATATATCTGACAAAGGATAAGAAACCTAATGAAAAAGATACAATATATGGACTTTATATGGATAAAGAAGGATATGTATGGATAGGAACTATGAAAAATGGTTTATTAAAAATAGATATTAATACAAATAAGATAAAGTTGCATAAAGTAAGTAAACAAAATAAAGAATTAGACTTTGTAAAAAATATATTAAAGGATAGTGAAGGAAATATATGGGTATGTACTGATGATGGATTATTAGAGCTATCTGAGGATGGAAATCATGAAGAATTGTATAAAAATAAACCTTATGATAGTCATAGTTTAATTAGCAATAGTACAAGGTGTATTATGCAAGATAAAAATGGTTTAATTTGGGTAGGTACATACACAGGTATAAGCATATTTGATCCTAAAAATAGAGTGACTCAGTATCAAAGTGATCCTTATGACAAAAACTCTTTGAGTAGCAGTGTAATTCATGGAATATATGAAGATAAAGACGGCTTAATTTGGGTAGGTACAAGATCTGAAGGCGCAAATATAATTAATAGAAAAAAAGGCATAATAAGGCAAATAGAAAAAGGAATATTAACTGATGATAGAATTAGATATATAACAGGTAAAGATGATGATATATGGATTGGAACAAATAGTGGATTAAATAGGATAAATAAAAAAACAAAGAAAATAAAGTATTACACTTTAGATAATGGATTATTAGATAATTATATAAGAACCATTTATATCGATGGAGAATATGTATTTGTAGCCACAAGGGGTGGAGTTAATGTAATTAATTCTAAAACCAATGAAATAAGTAATATAAATGATTTGCTAGAAAGATATAAAATTCCTAAAGACTATATATCTTGTATTTATAAAGATAGGGAAGGTATTTATTGGTTAGGTACATCCACTGAAGGCGGTTTAATAAGCATAAATTCTAAAACTAAAAAAGTAAAAATATACAACAAAAAAGATGGATTAAGCACTAATGAAATAAGGAATGTAGTTGAAGATAATAAAAAGAATTTATGGATAGCCACTAATTATGGTTTAAATAAATTAAACAAAGAGACTGGAAAAATAATACATTTTACAGAACAAGAAGGCTTGCCTAATAATACGATATATGGTGTAGTTCTTGATTATGAAAATAATCCTTGGATGAGTACAAATAATGGGATTTCTAAATTCGATGTAAAAAATAATAAATTTATAAATTTAAATGTTACAGATGGACTTCAAGGTAATGAGTTTAATGCTAATGCTTGCTTTAAAAACTCTAAAGGAGAGATCTTATTTGGAGGGATTAATGGATTAAATATAATTAATCCAAAAAATTTAGTAACATCAAAAGATATATCTAGAGTAATGATTGATGATATATCAGTTAATGGAGTTGTGTTTGAAGAGGGAAAAAATTTAAACTTTAAAAGTGATGAAAATACTATAGAGATAAAATTCTTCTTACCAGATTATAAAAATACTCAAAGAATACAATATGTATATAAGTTAGAAGGGAGTAAGGATAGTTGGCATACCATAAAGGATAATAAAGTAACATATACAAATTTAAGTCCAGGAGATTATAAGTTTGTGGTAAAAGCTATAAATAATGATGGTGTAATGAGCGAAAAAACTAGTATAAACTTTAAGATAAATCCACCATGGTGGAGAAGTAAAGAAGCAATAGTTATTTATGCACTTATTATAATAGCCATTATTGTCCACAATCAAAGAAAAATGAAAAGGCTAGACAAATTAGTAGGAGAAAGAACAGAAGAACTACGAGAAGAGATGGAAAAAAATAAAGTTCTTTTTGATAAGGTTATTGAACTTGAAAAAAATAAAAATAATTATTTTATAAACTTATCTCATGAATTAAGAACACCATTAAATCTTATACGTAGCACAGAGCAGCTAATAACAGGGCTTAATAATCGTGGAAAGCAAATATCAAGTGAAAAAATAGAATATTATATGAGTATTTTAAGAAAAAATTCAAATCGATTATTAAGGCTTATTAATAATATTATTGATACATCAAAAATAGAAAATGGGAACTATATACTTAATATAAACGAGCATGATATAGTCTACTTAGTAGAGGAAAGTGCATTAAGCTTGAGCAATTTAGCTAATGATAAGGGAATTGAATTGATAGTAGACCCTTATATAGAAGAAAAAACAATACTATGTGATTCATATGATATTGATAGATGTATAGTAAACTTAGTAAATAATGCTATAAAGTTTACAGATGAAGGTGGAAAGGTAGAAGTTATAATTAAAGAAGTTGGAACAAACGTACAGATAGAAATATCTGATACAGGAGTAGGAATAGAAGAAAAATATCATCATTCTATATTTAATAGATTTAACCAAGTGATAGATGAATATGGTGAATCAAAACAAGGTAGTGGACTAGGTCTTACTATAACAAAACATATTATCAATTTACATAAAGGTGAAATATATGTAGAAAGTGACTTAGGGAAAGGAACTAAATTTACAATAATATTACCAGAAAATATGTACAAAAATAACTAGCTTATAGCTAGTTATTTTTGTTACATAGATTGATTAAATACCATAAGAAATGTCAAAGATAGTATTAACAATTAATTTAGGGGGTATATAGAATGGTTTTAAGTAGAGAGAATATAATAGAGGGGCTAATAGATTTAAAAAATGAAAGAGAAAATGAAAGTAAAAAAATAATAATAAACATAAAGGAAATAGTAGAGAGTCAAAATATAGATGATATGGAAAAGTTAAAGTTGATTAATAATGAATTAGGTAAAATGCTAGTTATATAATAAAACTATACACAAAAATAATTTAATATAGTTAGCATTATAGTAAGCTAAATTAGTTTATATACAAATTTTTTTATTATTATATAGGAGACTTAGAATTGATACTAGCTTAATAAAAGTTATATAAATACAAAGTAAATTTAATATTATAAGAATATATTATTAATAACACACGAATAAGCATAAAATGTTAAGGAGTAATTATATATTTAAGAAATTTTTCTAAAATTGTTAGTTAAATTTTCCACTATATTTATGTTAATTTGTGGATAGATTATTATATTTTTTAAATAATTACATATGTTTAGATACTAGTGTAACATTAAAATTAGGTTAATATATTTATTTAAATCAATAAATAAATTATAATAAATAAAAAGATATATGGAGGGGAATCTATGAATTTTAAATTTTGCCACAATAACTTTAATGTATTAAATCTTGAGAAAAGTCTTGAGTTTTATGAAAAAGCATTAGGTCTTAAAGAAGTAAGAAGAAAAGAAGCTGAAGACGGAAGTTTCATATTAGTTTATTTAGGTGATGGAGAAAGTGATTATACGCTAGAATTAACTTGGTTAAGAGATTGGGATAGACCGTATAATTTAGGAGATAATGAATTCCATCTAGCTCTTAGAGTAGATGACTTTGATAAAGCTCACAAATTACATAAGGATATGGGATGTATATGTTTTGAGAATGAAGCTATGGGAATTTATTTTATAGCAGATCCAGATAATTACTGGATAGAAATACTTCCTCAA
The DNA here is from genome assembly GCF_900002575.1 of Romboutsia hominis. NCBI lineage: Bacteria > Bacillati > Bacillota > Clostridia > Peptostreptococcales > Peptostreptococcaceae > Romboutsia > Romboutsia hominis. The sequence goes on from NZ_LN650648.1 coordinate 378,725, forward strand.
AATATGTAATTTGTTTAACTAGTTAAATAACATTTGAAACAGTATATAAAAAGTATTGTAGCTAATATAGCTAACAATACTTTTTTTATTAGAGTGTACTTGTATCAAATAAAAAACTATATTGATTTATATAGGACGGTTTATTTATAAGATTAATATTGACTCAGAGAATAATAAAATATAATAATATAAAGATAGATTATAAAATAGAGAGGTATTAGATATGAAGAATATAGTAGTTATATGTGAAAATTTACAAAGTGCTGAAGCAATAAAGTTAGCAGGAAAAGAATTAGGGATAAATGTAGTTTGTGAAATACAAGAAAATTGCAAAATACAAAATGAAATAAGTGAAGCTGAAATTAGAAAAGCATGTGCAGTATTATTTGTAATAAGCTTTGAAGTGGAAGATATAGAAAAGATAGAAAGATTTATAGATTGTGAATACTATGAAGTAGAGCCTAAGTATGTTATAAATGATGCAAAATCAGTAATTAAAGAGATAATGGAAGAAATAAATTAGTAGGTTAAGTAATAGAAATTAAAGTATTATATCATTAAATGTAAATTAAGAGAATATATTAATGCAAGCGGTGATATAATTGAAAATATTTAATAAAGAAAGTCTATTATTTAATATATTTGGAAATGTAAGAAAAGTAATTGCGTTGTTGCTTACATTAGTATTTTGTTATCTAAGTATTAGTGGAACCATAACACAATAACAATTTATATCTGTCTTTAGTATGGTTTTAGGATATTATTTTGGTAAGTCAACAGCACTAGATGTTCCAGATAAATTAAGAAAAAAAGAAAATACTATCACTAAAGAGATTAGTGAAGCAGATAAAAACATATTTGATTAAAATAAAAGCTCAGACTTAATTGTCTGAGCTTATTTCCATTAATACCTCTTTTAAATTCTCAAGAGATGTATTTAATTTATTAAGTTGGTCGTCTGGAATAGTTGAAAGCCTATTTTTTAAAGTATCTTTCATAAGATTAAACTTATCTTTTAAATATTGATCTCCTTTATCAGTTAAGCTAATATTAACTATTCTACGATCTTTTGTATCATGAGCTCTTTCAACCATTCCTTCATTTATAAGTTTATTAAGAAGTTTTGTCATATTTGGTGTTGAAATTAACAGCTTTTTAGCAACTTCAGAAATTGGTTGAGTACCCTTACGTCTAAGAACTTCCATTATTTGGAAGTGAGAATGATTGAATGTATCATTTCTAAAACCACATTCATTCCTAATTATTTTCTTTTGAAATAATGGCATTATCTTTACAAAATTTTGAACTATAGATTCTAATTTATCATCAGCCATAATAATACCTCCATAAAAATTTATTTTAACACAAATTTTACCCATAAAAATTATTTCATACTATATACAACATTAAATTTATTTTCAGACTGTAGGGAAATACAATATATATAAATTTTACAATATTTTATATACTATTTTTAGTTATAAAAATAGTATATAAAATATTGACTTTTTTTTAAAATACTATATACTTAAAAAATATAATAGTTAAAAAGTATAACTATTAACTAGTATAAGTAGTTTAATATTATTATACATCAAAAACTATAAATTGTGTAAAAAGACTAAAATTAAATGGAGGGAATTTTAAGCTATGTTTAAGATTTTTAAATACTCAAAACCGTTTATTGTGTCAATTATTATGGCGGTTATGCTTTTAGTAGTTCAAGCAATGTGTGATTTATCATTGCCTGATTATACTTCAAACATAGTAAACGTAGGAATTCAACAAAGTGGTATAGAAAATGCAGTACCAGTTGTTATAAGAGAAACAGAATTTAAGAAGTTAAAAATATTTATGAACGACACTGAAAAAGAAAAGGTTGAAAAATATTATAACTTGATAGACAAAGAAGACTTAAGTGACAAGGAGTATAACAAAGAAGTTGAAAAGTATCCTGCACTTAAGAATGAACCTTTATACCAATTAAATACTAAAGATAAAGATGTTATAGATAGCTTAAACAAGATAATGTCTGACTCTATGATGAGAGTAGCAGCTATAAATATGGCTAGTGATAAAGGCGATATACCAAATGTACCAAAGGGTACTGATATATGGCCTATGATAGAAAATATGCCAAAGGCTCAATTAGATACTATGATGAAGCCTATTGATGAAAAAATAGATGATTTAGATCCTAGCATGCTTACTCAATCAGCTATTTATGCAGTTAAAACTGAATATGAAAAAATAGGCATGGACTTAACTAAGTTACAAAACAATTATATATTCAAAACAGGAGCGATAATGATAGTAATAGCTCTTGTAGGTATGGCAGCTACAATATCAGTAGTTTATATAGCTGGTAGAGTTGGTGCAGGTGTAGGAAGAAATATACGTAAAGATGTATTTAGAAAAGTTGTAGGATTTTCTAATGTAGAATTTAACAAATTTTCTACAGCATCACTTATAACTCGTAGTACAAATGATATACAACAGATACAAGTATTTACTGCGATGTTTATAAAGATGGTATTTTATGCTCCAATACTAGGGATAGGTGGGGTATTAAAAGTACTAGATACAGATACTTCTATGTCTTGGATAATAGGAGTGGCTATTGGTGCAATACTAATAGTTGTTACAGTATTATTTAGTTTAGCTATACCGAAGTTTAATAGAGTTCAAAAGCTTATAGATAAATTAAACCTAGTAACACGTGAATCATTAACAGGAATGTTAGTTATAAGAGCTTTTAGTACTCAAAAAATAGAAGAAGAAAGATTTGATGAAACAAATACTCTTTTAAGAAAAACAAATACATTTGTAAATCGTATAATGACTATGATGATGCCGACTATGATGCTTATTATGAATATAACAACTGTACTAATAGTATGGGTTGGGGCTAAGCAAATAGATGCAGGTGCGATGCAAGTCGGGGATATGATGGCATTTATACAATACTCTATGCAAATAATAATGGCATTCTTAATGATATCAATGTTATCAGTAATACTTCCAAGAGCAGCTGTATCAGCTAAGCGTATAATGGAAGTACTAGGTACAGAAGTATCTATAAAAGATGTTGAAAACACTAAAATATTTGATGATTCAAAAGATGGAGAAGTTGAATTTAAAAACGTATCATTTAAATACCCTAATGCAGAAGATAATGTATTAAGTGATATAAGTTTTGTTGCTAAGCCAGGTCAAACAACTGCATTTATAGGAAGTACAGGAAGTGGTAAATCAACTCTAATAAACCTTATACCTCGTTTCTTTGATGCTACTGAGGGAGAAGTTTTAGTAAATGGAGTTAATATAAAGGACGTAAGCCAACACGATCTTAGAGAAAAAATAGGATATGTACCTCAAAAAGGAGTTTTATTCTCTGGAACAATAGATAGTAATATAAAATATGGTGCAAGAGATATAAGTAAGGAAGAAGTTGAAAGAGCAGCACAAACAGCTCAAGCAATGGAGTTTATATCTACTAAGCCAGAAAAATTCGAAACTGAAATATCTCAAGGTGGTACGAATGTATCTGGAGGTCAAAAGCAAAGACTTTCTATCGCTCGTGCTTTAGCTAAAAAGCCTAAGATATTTATATTTGATGATAGTTTCTCAGCTTTAGATTTAAAAACAGATGCAAAACTTAGAAAAGAACTGAAAAATCAAACTGGAGATTCAACAGTTTTAATAGTAGCTCAAAGAATCAGTACTATAATGAATGCAGAGCAAATAATAGTGCTTGATGAAGGAAAGATGGTAGGTAAAGGAACTCATCAAGAGCTAATAGAAAACTGTGACGTATATAAGCAAATTGCACTATCTCAGTTATCAAAGGAGGAGTTAGTCAATGAGTGTTAAGAAAAGCAAAAGACCTATGAGAATGGGTGGAGGACCTTCTATGATGGCAGGTTCAGAAAAAGCAAAAGACTTTAAAGGGACTATGAAAAAATTACTTAATCGTTTAAGTCCATATAAAGTGTCATTAATATTTGTTGTATTATTTGCTATAGGTAGTGCGGTATTTACTATAGTGGGACCTAAAATATTAGGTAATGCAACAACAGAAATATTTGAAGGATTAGTAAGCAAAGTAAGTGGAAGCGGAAGCGGAATAGATTTTACTAGCATATCAAAAACACTAGCTATGCTAGTTGGATTATATGTTATAAGTGCACTGTTTTCATTTGTTCAGACATTTGTTACATCTGATATATCACAAAAGGTATCTTATAATTTAAGAAAAGAGATATCAGAAAAAATAAACAAATTACCTCTTAAATACTTTGATGGAACAACAAACGGAGAAGTATTATCGAGAGTTACTAACGATGTAGATGCAATAAGTCAAAACTTAAACCAAATACTATCACAGATGATAACTGCAGCGACAGTACTTATAGGTGTACTAGTGATGATGTTATCAATAAGTGTAAGTATGACTTTAGTAACTTTAGTAATAATACCTTTAGCATTAGTATTTATAAGTATTGTTGTTAAAAAATCTCAAAAACACTTTAAAGATCAACAAGAGTACTTAGGTCACACTAATGGTCACATAGAGGAAATATATAGTGGGCACAATATAATGAAAGCATTTAATGGTGAAGAAAAAGCTATTGAAGAATTTAATGAGCTAAACAATACATTATATAATTCTGCTTGGAAATCTCAAGCATTATCTGGAATGATGATGCCTATAATGACTTTTATAGGAAACTTAGGATATGTAATGGTAGCTATAATGGGTGGATATCTTACAATAAAGAAAAAAATAGAAGTTGGGGATATACTATCATTTATTCAATATGTAAGATCATTTATGCAACCAATAGCACAAACAGCTCAAATTGCCAATGTAATGCAACAAACGGCAGCTGCTGCTGAAAGAGTATTTGAATTCTTAAGTGAAGATGAAGAAATGGAAGAAACTAAAACACCTGTATCAACTGAAAATATTAAAGGTGAAGTTGAATTTGAAAATGTAAACTTTGGATACAGTGATGATAAAATAATAATAAATGATTTCTCAATAAAAATAAAATCAGGTCAAAAAGTAGCGATAGTAGGTCCTACAGGAGCAGGTAAAACTACAATAGTAAAACTTCTTATGAGATTCTATGAGTTAAATAGTGGAAAGATATTAATAGATGGACACGATATAAAAGAATTTACAAGAAGAGATTTAAGAAATCTATTTGGTATGGTTTTACAAGATACTTGGTTATTTAATGGAAGTATAATGGATAATATACGTTATGGAAACCTTAAAGCGAGTGATGAAGAGGTTATAAAAGCAGCAAAACTTGCGCATGCAGATCACTTTATAAAGACATTAAGTGATGGATATAATATGGAAATAAATGAAGAGGCTAACAATATATCTCAAGGTCAAAAACAATTACTAACAATAGCAAGAGCTATACTTGCAGACCCAAAAATATTAATATTAGATGAAGCAACAAGCTCTGTTGATACTCGTACAGAAGTATTAATACAACAAGCTATGGAAAATCTTATGGAAGGTAGAACAAGCTTTATAATAGCTCATAGATTATCTACTATAAGAAATGCTGATTTAATATTAGTAATGAAAGATGGGGACATAGTAGAACAAGGTAGTCATGATGAATTACTAAAAGAAGGCGGATTCTATTCTGAATTATACAATAGTCAGTTTGAAGAAGTAGAAGCCTGTTAATAAAATAAAAAGCGATTCTTAAGTTTAATAACTTATGAATCGCTTTTTATTTTATTAAAATATTGTATTTTAAATTATAGAGAAAAGAGTTTTCGTATATATAATTACACATATTTTTATATGAATCTAGAATATAAAAGTACAAATCATAAACACAAAATTACAAATACACAGATTGAAAAAGTTACTACAATTAAAGTAAGTAATATAATTTTATAAAACATAACAAATAATATCAAAATTTAAGGAGTGGGGGATTATGCCAAATATAGTATTAACAAGAATCGATAACAGATTGATACATGGTCAAGTAGCGACAATGTGGTCTTCAAGTGTAGGAGCAAATTTATTATTAGTTGCAAATGATGAGGTATGTGCTAATGAATTTAGACAAGGTCTTATGGATATGGCAGCACCAAGCTTTGCGCAAACTAGATATTTTAGTATAGAAAAAACTATAAATATAATAGACAAAGCAAGTGATGCTCAACATATAGCAATAATATGTGAAACTCCACAAGATGTAGTGAGATTAGTAGAAGGTGGAGTACCAATAAAAGAAGTTAATATAGGAAATATGCATATGGCAGAAGGGAAAAGACAAGTATCTAAAGCTGTATGCGTAGATGATGATGACGTCAAAGCATTTAGACGTCTTCAAGAACTTGGTGTGAAGCTAGAAATCAGAAGGGTTCCAAGTGAATCTGCTGAGAGTCTAGATGAACTATTTAAATAAAATTCAATAAGGGGGTAAGTTTATGGAATTAAGTTTTATTCAAATTGGTCTTATATTAATAGTTACAATGATAGCAGCAATAGACCAATTTAACTTCTTAGAGTCCTTTTATAGACCGATAGTAATTGGTCCTATAATAGGAGCTATAATGGGAGATTTACAAACAGGACTTATAGTTGGTGGTTCATATGAACTTATGATGATAGGAGCAATGCCAGTAGGAGGAGCACAACCTCCAAATGCAGTTATAGGTGGAATAATGGCTACAGTATTTGCTATTCAATCAGGATTAGATACTTCAGCTGCACTACCTCTTGCAATACCATTTGCATTACTTGGTCAATATGCAGTAACAGCTTTATTTACAGTAATGTCTCCATTAATGGGACTATGTGATAAGGCAGCAGATGAGGCTAATCCAAAAGGTATAGATAGAGTCAATTATATGGCTATGGGAATATTAGCAGTATCATTTGCATTGATAGTTTTAGCTGGATTATTATCAGGTCAGGCAATAGGAGAAACTTTAACAAAAGTATTACCACAATGGGTTTGGGATGGACTAACTGCAGCAGGTAAGATGATGCCAGCACTAGGATTTGCAATGTTACTTAAAGTTATGTTAAGTAAAGAATATGCATTATTTATGATGTTAGGATTTGTTTTAGTAGCATATGGTAAATTACCACTTTTAGCTATAGCTATAGTAGGTATAGCTGCAGCAGTTTATGACTTCCATGTAAGTATGAAAACTAAAAATACAGGAGGAGGTATAGGCGATGGCATCTAATACAGAAGCATTAAAAAGTCAAAGAGAGTATATCGATAAAACAGAAGGCGAAACTCTTGACAATAAAACATTAAATCAAATGGCTTGGAGATCAATGTTTTTACAAGCATCATTTAACTATGAAAGAATGCAAGCTGGAGGATGGTTATACTCTATACTTCCAGGGCTTAAAAAAATACACAAAAACAAAGAAGATTTATCAACATCAATGAAACATAATATGGAGTTTTTCAACTGCCATCCGTTTTTAATAACATTTGTTATGGGGATAATATTATCTCTTGAACAAAAAAAGGCAGATGTTCAAACTATACGTGCTCTAAGAGTTGCAGCAATGGGACCTTTAGGTGGTATAGGAGATGCAATATTCTGGTTTACATTATTACCAATATCTGCAGGTATAGGAGCGAATCTTTCTTTACAAGGAAGTATATTAGGACCAATTATATTCTTTGTGTTATTTAATATAGTACATTTAGGATTGAGATTTGGTCTTATGCATTGGTCATATAAAGTTGGTGTTGAAGGTATAACTAAGCTTACTAAAAATGCTAAAGAATTTACTAGATCAGCTACAGTACTTGGTATGATAGTAGTAGGAGCATTAATAGCATCATATGTAAATATAAATATAGTTACTCCAGAATACTTAAGTATGTCTGGAACTATAGACTTACAAAAGATACTAGATTCTATAATGCCATGTTTATTACCTCTTGGATTAACATTTGGAATGTATGGATTAGTTAAGAAAAATGTTTCCCCGTTAGTTAATATATTAGTATTAGTAGTAATAGGATTAATAGGAGCATTCTTAGGTATACTCTAGGAGGATAAAATGATAATAATAACAGGACATGGGAATTTTGGAAGTGGACTTAAAAGTAGTTTGGATTTAATTGCAGGAAAATATGATTTTATAAAAACTGTTGATTTTACAGAAAATAAATCATCAGATGATTTAAAAGAAGAAATAAGAAACATAGTTAAAGATACTTATAATAAAGTATATATATTTACAGATTTACCTGGAGGAACTCCTTTTAAGGTTAGTAGTGAATTAACATTAGAACATTCGAATATAGAAGTTTTTTGTGGAACTAATCTGCCAATGCTAGTTGAATCTACTATGATGGTGTCTCTAGGATTTGAGATTGATAGTGAGGCTATAAAGACAGCTGGAATAAACAGTATAAAACCGCCAATAAGAAAAGTTGTGTTGGCTGAAGATGGAATATAAATTATAAAAAAGGAGGATGCAAAATTGCATTCTTCTTTTTTTATAATTTATTTAAGCTTTTTATAATAAAAAATAATATTATGGAAAAATTAAATATAATTATGCTATTTCTTACAGGAGGAAGTAATATGGACAATATAAGAGAAACTAGATATAAAAGAGAAGATGGAACATATGATATATCTTTAGAAGTTAAAGATTCTGCATACTTTAATGTATTTGATAACGCAGACACAACATCAGGTAAAGAATTTCTAAGAGATTATTTAAAAAGTAATGCAGATGATGCTAGATATGCGGATATTTCTGTAAATCATAATAAGGGTAGACGTATAGTAAGCATAAAAGCTAAACTAGATTATGAAGGTAATATGCACACATCATATGATAACAGAAGAAAATTATATTAAATAAAAAATAATATACATATTGTACTAGTTAAAATTAATTATAAAAATAAAGATAAGAAAAAATTAACTAGTACAATATATTTAAAACTAAGTGAATATAAGTAATTTATTGATATTAATATTAAATAATAAATATAAAAATAAAAAAGTTTATAAAAAGTATTGACGATATAAAATTATGGTGATATAGTATTACTTGTCCTTAAGAAAAGGGCAAAGCAAAAAAGTAAGCGCCGACACAGTCGCTTAAAATGAACTTTGAAAATTAAACAGTAGGTTAATTTATATAACTGATTCTTAAAGAATCGAAAACAAACCAAGCCAGATATTCAGATAATGATAGTCTGAGCAGGAAAACTTATATTTGAGCAACAGAATAAGTTGAGTGAATACGAAACTTGTTTGTTGGCGATATAAATTCAAATTTATTTTGAGAGTTTGATCCTGGCTCAGGATGAACGCTGGCGGCGTGCCTAACACATGCAAGTCGAGCGATTTACTTTTAGTAAAGAGCGGCGGACGGGTGAGTAACGCGTGGGTAACCTGCCCTGTACACACGGATAACATACCGAAAGGTATGCTAATACGAGATAACATGAGAAAGTCGCATGGCTTTCTTATCAAAGCTTTTGCGGTACAGGATGGACCCGCGTCTGATTAGCTAGTTGGTAAGGTAATGGCTTACCAAGGCGACGATCAGTAGCCGACCTGAGAGGGTGATCGGCCACATTGGAACTGAGACACGGTCCAAACTCCTACGGGAGGCAGCAGTGGGGAATATTGCACAATGGGCGAAAGCCTGATGCAGCAACGCCGCGTGAGCGATGAAGGCCTTCGGGTCGTAAAGCTCTGTCCTCAAGGAAGATAATGACGGTACTTGAGGAGGAAGCCCCGGCTAACTACGTGCCAGCAGCCGCGGTAATACGTAGGGGGCTAGCGTTATCCGGAATTACTGGGCGTAAAGGGTGCGTAGGCGGTCTTTCAAGTCAGGAGTGAAAGGCTACGGCTCAACCGTAGTAAGCTCTTGAAACTGTAAGACTTGAGTGCAGGAGAGGAGAGTAGAATTCCTAGTGTAGCGGTGAAATGCGTAGATATTAGGAGGAATACCAGTTGCGAAGGCGGCTCTCTGGACTGTAACTGACGCTGAGGCACGAAAGCGTGGGGAGCAAACAGGATTAGATACCCTGGTAGTCCACGCCGTAAACGATGAGTACTAGCTGTCGGAGGTTACCCCCTTCGGTGGCGCAGTTAACGCATTAAGTACTCCGCCTGGGAAGTACGCTCGCAAGAGTGAAACTCAAAGGAATTGACGGGGACCCGCACAAGTAGCGGAGCATGTGGTTTAATTCGAAGCAACGCGAAGAACCTTACCTAAGCTTGACATCCTTTTGACCGATGCCTAATCGCATCTTTCCCTTCGGGGACAGAAGTGACAGGTGGTGCATGGTTGTCGTCAGCTCGTGTCGTGAGATGTTGGGTTAAGTCCCGCAACGAGCGCAACCCTTGCCTTTAGTTGCCAGCATTAAGTTGGGCACTCTAGAGGGACTGCCAGGGATAACCTGGAGGAAGGTGGGGATGACGTCAAATCATCATGCCCCTTATGCTTAGGGCTACACACGTGCTACAATGGGTGGTACAGAGGGCAGCCAAACCGTGAGGTGGAGCTAATCCCTTAAAGCCATTCTCAGTTCGGATTGTAGGCTGAAACTCGCCTACATGAAGCTGGAGTTACTAGTAATCGCAGATCAGAATGCTGCGGTGAATGCGTTCCCGGGTCTTGTACACACCGCCCGTCACACCACGGAAGTTGGGGGCGCCCGAAGCCGGATAGCTAACCTTTTGGAAGCGTCCGTCGAAGGTGAAATCAATAACTGGGGTGAAGTCGTAACAAGGTAGCCGTATCGGAAGGTGCGGCTGGATCACCTCCTTTCTAAGGAGAATTACCTACTGTTTAATTTTGAGAGTTCATTGAATAAATGAAAATCTCAAAAAATGCGCGTAGCGCAAACACATTAATTTGAGCAACGTAGCATGACCGAATGGGAGTGACCGTTGGCGATATGCGAAGCATTTTAGTACTTTGAAAACTGTATAACATTTAGTGATATGACATCATTTTTTATAAATAGACAAGAAAAGTCTTTAAAATAACTTTAATAACTGGTCAAGTTATTAAGGGTGCAGGGCGGATGCCTTGGCACTAGGAGCCGATGAAGGACGTGATAAGCTGCGATAAGCTTCGGGAAGTTGCACGTAAACTTTGATCCGAAGATTTCCGAATGAGGAAACTCACTTAGAGTAATGTCTAAGTATCGTTAAGTGAATACATAGCTTAGCGAGGGGAACCCGGGGAACTGAAACATCTAAGTACCTGGAGGAAGAGAAAGAAAAATCGATTCCGTAAGTAGCGGCGAGCGAACGCGGAACAGGCCAAACCAACAAAGTTTTCTTTGTTGGGGTTGCGGACATATCATCAACGAAGAGGCTATTGTAGACGAAGAGAGTTGGAAAGCTCCGCTATAAAGTGTAACAGCCACGTAGTCAAAACGAGAAGACTTCAGATATGATCCAGAGTACCACGGGACACGTGAAACCCTGTGGGAAGCAGGAGGGACCATCCTCCAAGCCTAAATACTACCTAGTGACCGATAGCGCATAGTACCGTGAGGGAAAGGTGAAAAGAACCCCGGGAGGGGAGTGAAATAGAACCTGAAACCCTGCACTTACAAGCTGTGGGAGCACATTTCTTGTGTGACCGCGTACTTTTTGTAGAACGGGCCAACGAGTTACGTTAAGTAGCAAGGTTAAGCACTTAAGGTGTGGAGCCGTAGCGAAAGCGAGTCTTAAATGGGCGATTTAAGTTACTTGACGTAGACCCGAAACCGGGCGACCTATCCATGAGCAGGTTGAAGCGAAAGTAAAATTTCGTGGAGGACCGAACCCACGAGCGTTGAAAAGCTCGGGGATGACTTGTGGATAGCGGTGAAATTCCAATCGAGCCCGGAGATAGCTGGTTCTCCCCGAAATAGCTTTAGGGCTAGCCTTGAGCTTAGAGAAACGGAGGTAGAGCACTGAATGTCCTAGGGGGTATTGCACTTACCGAAGACTATCAAACTCCGAATGCCGTCTTCTTTTGCTCAGGAGTCAGACTGTGGGTGATAAGATTCATAGTCAAGAGGGCAACAGCCCAGATCGTCAGCTAAGGTCCCTAAATGTACGTTAAGTGGTAAAGGATGTGGGATTGCACAGACAACCAGGATGTTGGCTTAGAAGCAGCCACTCATTTAAAGAGTGCGTAATAGCTCACTGGTCGAGTGATCCTGCGCCGAAAATTTCCGGGGCTAAAACGTACTACCGAAGCTACGGCATCATTATGATGGGTAGGGGAGCTTCGTATGCAGGCTGAAGCATGACCGTAAGGACATGTGGACAGTATACGAGTGAGAATGTTGGCATGAGTAGCGAGACGTGGGTGAGAATCCCACGGGCCGTAAACCCAAGGTTTCCAGGGGAAGGTTCGTCCGCCCTGGGTTAGTCGGGACCTAAGCCGAGGCCGAAAGGCGTAGGTGATGGACAACAGGTTGATATTCCTGTACCACCAATAACCGTTTGAGGAATGGGATGACACAGTAGGATAAGCTAACCACACTGTTGGTTATGTGTGGCTAAGTGCTGAGGCAGTCAAGATAGGCAAATCCGTCTTGATAATGCTAGGGTACGATGGGGAGCTCTTTAGAGCGAAGTAGCTGATTTCACACTGTCGAGAAAAGTCTCTACCGAGGTTAAAGGTGCCCGTACCGTAAACCGACACAGGTGGGTGAGGAGAGTATCCTAAGGCCAGCGAGAGAACTATTGTTAAGGAACTCGGCAAAATGACCCCGTAACTTAGGGATAAGGGGTGCCATCCTTTGGATGGCCGCAGAGAATAGGCCCAAGCGACTGTTTACCAAAAACACAGGTTTCTGCTAAGTTGCAAGACGATGTATAGGAGCTGACGCCTGCCCGGTGCTGGAAGGTTAAGGGGATCTGTTAGGAGCAATCCGAAGCAGTGAACTTAAGCCCCAGTAAACGGCGGCCGTAACTATAACGGTCCTAAGGTAGCGAAATTCCTTGTCGGGTAAGTTCCGACCCGCACGAAAGGCGTAACGATTTGGGCACTGTCTCAACAATAGACTCGGTGAAATTGTAATCCCGGTGAAGATGCCGGGTACCTGCGACAGGACGGAAAGACCCCATGGAGCTTTACTGTAGCTTGACGTTGGGTCTTGGTACTACATGTACAGGATAGGTGGGAGACTATGAAGCATGGACGCCAGTCTGTGTGGAGTCACCCTTGGGATACCACCCTTGTAGTACTGGGATCCTAACCAGAGGCCTTGAATCAGGTCTTGGGACACCGTCAGGTGGGCAGTTTGACTGGGGCGGTCGCCTCCCAAAAAGTAACGGAGGCGCTCAAAGGTTTCCTCAGCACGGTCGGAAATCGTGCGAAGAGTGTAAAGGCAAAAGGAAGCTTGATTGCAAGACATACAGGTCGAGCAAGGACGAAAGTCGGACTTAGTGATCCGGTGGTTCCGCATGGAAGGGCCATCGCTCAACGGATAAAAGCTACCCTGGGGATAACAGGCTTATCTCCCCCAAGAGTCCACATCGACGGGGAGGTTTGGCACCTCGATGTCGGCTCATCACATCCTGGGGCTGTAGTAGGTCCCAAGGGTTGGGCTGTTCGCCCATTAAAGTGGTACGCGAGCTGGGTTCAGAACGTCGTGAGACAGTTCGGTCCCTATCCGTCGCAGGCGTAGGAAATTTGAGGAGACCTGTCCTTAGTACGAGAGGACCGGGATGGACGTACCTCTGGTGTACCAGTTGTTCTGCCAAGGGCATGGCTGGGTAGCTATGTACGGAATGGATAAGCGCTGAAAGCATCTAAGCGCGAAGCCAACTTCAAGATAAGATTTCCCACCGTAAGGGTAAGACCCCAGGAAGACTACCTGGTTGATAGGTCGAAGGTGTAAGTGCAGTAATGTATTTAGCTTATTGATACTAATAGGTCGAGGACTTGACCTCATTTAAATGATGAATCTAAATGGTATACAGTTTTGAAAGTACTAATAAAACTAAATATGCGGGTGTAGCTCAATGGTAGAGTTCCGGCCTTCCAAGCCGGCTGTGAGGGTTCGATCCCCTTCACCCGCTCCAGATAAAGATTATGTGGTTATTATAGCAAAGAGGATACACCTGTTTCCATACCGAACACAGAAGTTAAGCTCTTTAGCGCTGATGGTACTTGGGGGGCGACCCCCTGGGAGAGTAAGACGTAGCCACGTAATCTTTTTTATTTTAAGAAACTATTGAAAAATAGTTTCTTTTTTTGTTTATCTATACTCAAATTATAGATAATAGGGAATACTAAATTTTATTTATATTAAGGAGGGATGAATTGGATTTAATTTTATTTAAGTTTTTGTATTTTCTATTATTCTTTGGATTATCAAGTATAGCAGGAATGCTGATTCCATTTTTACAATATAAAGGGTTTAGTCCAATAGAAACGGCTACATTAATAAGTTTTTACACTGTAAGCGGAATTTTGGGACAACTAATAGCAGGTTGTTGCTGTGATAAATTAAAAACAATTAAAAAAATATTTATATTTTCTTTATTAGGTGTAATGTTTAGTACAGCTTTAGCTATTTTTATAAATATTAAAATATTATTTTATATTAGTTTTGTAATTATGGGATTTTTTTATTATATATTGACTAGTATACCTGATAGTTGGGTAATAGAAAGTGGAGAAAATGCAAAGTCAAAATTTGGATTTTTTAGAGCTTTTGGTTCAACTGGGTGGGCATTTGGAGTATTAGCATCAGGAATTATAACAGAAAAGTATGGATATCATATATTAAACATAATATATCTAATAATGTTGTCATTAACTCTATTTATAAGCCTTAAGATAAAAGATACGGTAAAAGAATATAAGGGTTGTGGAAATTTAAAAGAGTTATTCAATAATAAAGAATATATACTCACTGTAATTATATTATTAATAATTTGTATCCCGTTTAGAGGATACTGTCAGTTAGTACCTTATAGAATAGAATATGTAGGGGGAAACACTGTAAACTTAGGAATATTTAATTTTATAAGCTCAATAAGTGAGATAGCTATGCTTATTTTAGCACAAAAAATTATGCATAAATTAAGTCCTGACAAATTATTATTATTATCACCATTAGGACTATTTCTTCAAATACTAATCCTAAGATTTGGAAGTAATATAAATATTATATATATTAGTGCTGTCCTACAAGCATTTACATTACCAATAATATTAGTAGTAGGAAAAATAATAATAGATAGAATATCTCCTAGTAATTTAAAAACATCATCACAGTTAGTAGCATTTGCTATATTTAATAGTGTATCAACTATAATTGGAACTGCTAGTGTTGGATATTTTATAGAGAAGTTTTCCTTGGATAAAGCTAATTTATTTCTATTAGGGTGTAATATGCTATCTATATTAGGCGCATTATATTACGACAGAAATATTAAAGATAGGACTATATAAAATTAATAATATAAATTTATTAAAGTAGAATATTAAAGCTGCTTTATGGAAAAATAATAAATAGAAGTCATGATATTATTTACATAGAAGGAGAAAAACTATGGGAAAAATAAAGAAAACTATGGATGGAAATGCAGCAGCAGCATATGTATCATATGCTTATACTGAGGTAGCTGCAATATTTCCAATAACACCATCATCAAATATGGCAGAATCAGTGGATGATTGGTCAGCTAAAGGTTTAAAAAATATATTTAATCAAAAAGTAAATGTTGTTGAAATGCAATCTGAGGCAGGAGCAGCAGGAGTATTTCATGGATCACTACAATCAGGAGCATTAACTACTACTTATACAGCATCACAAGGATTGCTTCTTATGATACCTAATATGTATAAAGTATCAGGAGAGTTGCTTCCAGGAGTATTCCATGTAAGTGCTCGTGCCTTAGCAGCCCAAGCATTATCAATATTTGGTGATCATCAAGATGTTATGGCAGCACGCCAAACTGGATGTGTAATGTTAGCATCAGGGTCAGTTCAAGAGGTAGCAGACTTAGCACCCGTAGCTCATTTAGCAGCAATAAAAGGAAGACTTCCTTTTATACATTTCTTTGATGGATTTAGAACATCACATGAAATACAAAAAATAGAAGTACTTGAGTACTCAGACTATGCAAACTTACTAGACAAAAAGGCATTGCAAGAATTTAGGAATAGAGCTTTATCTCCAAATCATCCTGTAGCTCGTGGTACAGCTCAAAATCCTGATATATATTTCCAAACAAGAGAAGCAAGTAATAAGTATTATGAAGAAATAGTTCCGATAGTAGAAAATTATATGAATAAAATTGGCGAATTAACAGGTAGACAATATGGATTATTTAACTACTACGGAGCAGAAGATGCAAAAGAAATATTAATAGCAATAGGTTCAGTAACTGAGGCTATTGAAGAAACTATAGATGAATTAAATGCAAAAGGCGAGAAATATGGACTGGTAAAAGTTCATTTATTTAGACCATTTAGTAAGGAACATTTATTAAAAGTAATTCCAAAGAGTGTTAACAAAATATGTGTACTAGATAGAACTAAAGAACCAGGTGCAATAGGAGAACCTCTGTATCTAGATGTACGTGCTGTATATTATGGACAAGAAAATGCTCCTATGATTATAGGTGGTAGATATGGACTTGGATCAAAGGATGTAACACCAACAGATATAAAAGCTATATTTGATAACTTAGTATGTGACAATCCAAAAGATCAATTTACAGTAGGAATAGTTGATGATGTAACTCATAAATCTTTAGAAGTTAAAGAAGAACTTAAAGTAGTAAAACAAGGAACTATAAATTGTAAGTTCTGGGGACTTGGATCAGATGGTACAGTTGGAGCAAATAAACAAGCTATAAAGATAATAGGAGATAATACAGATAAGTATGTTCAAGCATACTTTGCATATGATTCTAAAAAATCTGGTGGGGTAACTATGTCTCACTTAAGATTTGGAGATGAACCAATAAGATCTACTTATTTAATAGATAGTGCAGATTATATAGCTTGTCATAATCAATCATATGTAACTCAATATGATTTATTAAAAGGATTAAAATCAAATGGTACATTTGTATTAAATACAATATGGGATGAAAAAGAATTAGAAGAGCATTTACCAGCAAAGATGAAAAATTACTTAGCTAAAAATAATATAGACTTCTACACAGTCAATGCTACTAAAATAGCACAAGAAATTGGTCTTGGAAATAGAATAAATATGATAATGCAATCAGCATTCTTTAAATTAGCAAATATAATACCTGAAGAAGAGGCAACTAAATATTTAAAATCATCAATAAGTAATGCTTATGGTAAAAAGGGTGAAAAAGTTGTTAATATGAACTATGAAGCAGTAGAGCAAGGTAAGAGTGCTCTAGTAAAGATAAATATACCAGATTCATGGGCAAATGCAACAGATAGTGAAGAACATCATGAAAATGAGCCAGAATTTATAAGAGAAATATTAAGACCTATGAATGCCCAAGAAGGAGATTCTTTACCTGTAAGTGCATTTAATGGAATAGAAGATGGTACATTCCCAGCAGGAACCGCAGCTTATGAAAAACGTGGTATAGGAATTAATGTTCCAGAATGGATACTAGAAAACTGTATTCAATGTAATCAATGTTCATATATATGCCCTCATTCAACTATAAGACCATTCTTATTAAATGAAGAAGAAGTAAATAATGCACCTGAAACTTTCAGAACTAAAAAAGCTGTTGGAAAAGCATTTGGTGGTTTACAATATAGAATGCAAGTAGATACTATGGACTGTACAGGTTGTGGAAACTGTGCAGATATATGCCCAGCTAAAGACAAAGCATTAGTGATGAAACCTCTAGATACTCAGATAGATGCAGAAATACCAAACTGGGATTATGCAGTATCTAAAGTATCATATAAAGGAGATCTAGTTACTGCAAATAATGTAAAAGACTCTCAATTTAGAACTCCACTTATTGAGTTCTCAGGAGCTTGTGCAGGATGTGGAGAAACTGCTTATATAAAACTTGTAACACAATTATATGGAGATAGAATGATGATAGCAAATGCTACAGGATGTTCATCAATTTGGGGTGGTTCAGCACCTTCAATTCCATACACTGTAAATCATGAAGGAAAAGGTCCTGCATGGGCTAACTCATTATTTGAAGATAATGCAGAGTTTGGATATGGTATGTATTTAGGTGTAAAACAAATTAGATTAAAGTTACGTGACTTAATGGAAGAGTTAGTGGCTAGTGAAGAATCTAATGAGTATAAAGATGTATTTGAAAATTGGATAAATACTATGAATGATGGAGAAGCATCTAAAGAGGCTAGTAAAAAGGTTATAGAAGTTATAGAAAACAAATCATTTAGTGGAAAAGCTAAAGAATTAGTAGATGAAATTAAAGCTAGAAAAGATTATTTAGTTAAAAGATCTCAATGGATAGTAGGTGGAGATGGCTGGGCATATGATATTGATTATGGTGGACTTGATCATGTACTAGCATCAGGAGAAGATGTAAATGTATTAGTATTTGATACTGAGATATATTCAAATACAGGAGGACAAGCATCAAAGTCTACTCCATTATCAGCTATGGCTAAATTTGCTGCATCAGGTAAGAGATCTAAGAAAAAAGATTTAGGTATGATGGCTATGAGTTATGGAAATGTATATGTAGCACAAGTATCTATGGGTGCAGATAAAAATCAACTTATTAAAGCAGTAATGGAAGCTGAAAAATATGATGGGCCTTCATTAATAATAGCATATGCACCTTGTATATCTCACGGATTAAAAGAAGGTATGGGAAGAAGCGTTCATAATGAAGCAGAAGCAGTTGCTAGTGGATATTGGCATTTATATAGATACAACCCAGAACTTAAGAAAGAAAATAAAAATCCATTTAACTTAGATTCAAAAGAACCAAAAGGAAATGTAAGAGACTTTATAATGGGTCAAGTAAGATATTCTGCAATAGCTAAGCAATTCCCAGATGTAGCAGAGGAATTATTTACACAACTAGAAGAAAATATACAAGAAAGATATGAAACATATAAGAGACTAGCAGGGAAATAAATAAAGAGTGCGTACTTTTAAGTACGCACTTTTTATATCAAAATTAAACAAAGTTTAATAATAGTAAAAAAAGTGGTATCATTATATAATAGCTTAAATTAAAAAATTTATTAGAAAAATAAATTGTAATAATAAAATTTAGAAATGAGGATCTAATATGGCTAAAACAACAAAAAAAGCAGCTATTATCTTAATGATTATAATATTAACATCAAAAGTGACAGGTTTTTTAAGGGATATAGTACTAGCGAGGACATTTGGCGCAGGTCATATAACAGACGCATATCTTACAGCACTTAATATACCGGTAGTACTATTTGATGGTATAAGTGCATCTCTTGGAACAACATTTATACCAATGTTTTTTAGTATAAGAGAGAAAAAGGGAATAGATGAAGTATATAAGTTTACAAGTAATGTATTAAACATAGCAACTGTAATAAGTATGATATTAATCGTAATAGGAATATTATTTGCTCCATATATAGTTAAGATATTTGCTATGGGATTTAAAGGAGAGGTGTTAGATTTAACTATATCTTATTCTAGAATATTAATTTTTTCTATGATATTTATAGCTATAAATGGTTTAATAACATCTTTTTTAGTTGCATCAGGAGATGTTCATATATCAGGTTTAATAACGATACCATTTAATATATTTGTAATGATAGCAATAGCTTTAGGTTCAATAACAAATTCATATTTTATGGTATATGGTACTTTATTTGCATATATATCACAGCTTTTATTTCAGATACCATTTTTATTTAAACATGGATATAAGTATAAATTTATTATAGATTTAAAGGACGAAAATATAATAAAGATATTATATCTTATATTGCCAGTATTTCTAGGTTCTTATGTTAACCAAATAAATACAGTTGTTAATAGAACTTTAGCATCTACACTAGATTCTGGGAGTATAACAGCTCTAAACTATGCAAATAAGCTAAATATGTTTGCAGTAGGTATTATAGTAATATCTTTATCTACTGTAATGTATCCAATACTATCTAAATTAGCTAGTGAAAAAAAAATAAAAGCTTTTAAATATAACGTATCAAAATCTTTAAATATAACACTGATAGCTATGATGCCTATAATGGTTATAGTAATGGGATTATCAACACCTATAGTAACTTTGTTATTTAAACATGGATCATTTAACTCAAAAGCTACTGAATTAACATCAACAGCACTACTTTATTACTCTATGGGGATAGTTGCGTATGGATTAAGAGAGATACTTTCTAAATCATTTTATTCACTACAAGATACAAAAACCCCAGTAAAAAATGCAACTGTATCCGTTATAATAAATGTAATATTATCTATTGTCCTAGTTAAATATATGGGTATAGGTGGTCTTGCTTTAGCTAGTTCTATATCTGCTATAGCAACGTCTGTATTATTATTTATATCTCTTAGAAAAAAGATAGGAAGAATAGGTATGAAAAATACAATAATAACTTTTATAAAAGTAGCGATAGCATCAATTATTATGGGATTAATAATAAAATTTTCATACTATGAGATAGTTAATCTAGGAATGAATATTTTTGAAAAACAAAAACAACTTATAGCCATATCTTGTATAGGGTCTACATTAATTGGGTTAATTATATATATAATATTAACATTAATTTTTAATATAAGAGAATCAAAAGAAGTAGCGTATATGATTAAATCAAAGTTTAGACAAATTATTTATAAAAGATAGATCTATAAAGGAAATTCAAGATTTATGTAGAATACTAAAAGTATTAGAAAATAAGGGGGATAGACATGAGAGAAGAGGTAGAAAAAGCATTAGTGAAAGTTAGACCAATTCTTCAAAGAGATG
The DNA here is from genome assembly GCF_900002575.1 of Romboutsia hominis. Classification (NCBI taxonomy): domain Bacteria; kingdom Bacillati; phylum Bacillota; class Clostridia; order Peptostreptococcales; family Peptostreptococcaceae; genus Romboutsia; species Romboutsia hominis. The sequence continues at coordinate 399,665 of NZ_LN650648.1, forward strand.
GTGGAGATGTAGAACTAATAGACGTTAATGACCAAGGAGTTGTATTAGTGAAGTTACAAGGAGCATGTAAAGGATGCCCAGGAGCAACAATGACATTAAAGGCTATTATTGAAAATTTACTTGTTAAGGAAGTTAAAGGTGTAACTCAAGTTATAGGAATATAAAAAAGAAAAGTGCATTTGGCACTTTTCTTTTTTTGCAAAGAGTATTAATTTATCCGTAAAATAGGCACCGATATATTTGAGAGATGTTTTGAAACATATATAAAGTAGAAAAATGATGTACAATATAGTATAATTTTGTAGGAATGATTTTTAAATAAGGGGAAAATAATGAAAAATAAATATATTGCAGGAATGATTTTATTTATAACTATATTAATATTAGGGGATGGATATAAAGTATATGGTTATGATGTACACTTTACAAAAATAAGCAATAAAGATGGCTTGTCTCAGTCAACAGCAGAAGTTATTATTCAAGATCAAAAAGGATACATGTGGATAGGTACTAATGATGGTCTTAACAAATATAATGGGTATGATTTTAAGATATATAGACATAATCAAAGGTCAAAAAGCAGTATAGCAAACAATTACATAGTAAGCCTTCAAGAAGATAGTAATGGAGATATATGGGTAGGAACAGCTAATGGGCTTAGTAAAATAGATATTAATACAGATAAGATAACTAACTATTTTAATGACAAAGAAAGTGGAAATTTATCTCACAATAACATAGGAGATATTCTTATGACTAAAGATGGAGATATAATAGTAGGAACATCAGATGGACTTAATCTATATAATTCTGAAGAAGATAAGTTTGAGCGAATTTTAGGAGGAAAAGAAGATTTAAGTAGCCAATATATACGTGAATTAGAAGAAGATGAGTATGGGAATATATGGATAGGAACAAAAAGTGGAGTAGATAAATTAAATACAAAGAATAAAAAAGTATATAAATATAGTATAGGTGAAGATGTAAATAAAACAATAAAAGATGACATATATGCTTTATTATATGATGATGGGTATATGTGGGTTGGAACTTTTAAAAACGGATTAAATAAAATTAATATAGAAACTAATGAGATAAAAAAATATACACATGATCAGAATAATAGCAAATCCATACCAAGTAACTTTATAAGAGAAGTGTATAAGGATAGCAATGATACATTATGGGTAGGAACAGATAGGGGACTTGCAAAAATAAATGAAGGTAAAGAATTTATTACATATAAAAATGAAAGTACCAACTATAATTCAGTATCTCAGGACAACGTTTTTGATATAATTGAAGATAAAAGTGGACTTATATGGGTTGGAACATATTCGGGCATAAGCATATTTGACCCTAAAAATAAGATAATTCATTATAAAAATAATCCTAATGACAAGAACTCATTAAGTGAAAATATAGTTCATGGTATATATGAAGATGAAGATGAATTATTATGGGTTGGTACAAACTCTAAAGGGATAAACATAATTAATAGAAAAAATGGAGATGTAAGTCATTTAAATAGAGAAAATACAAACTATACACTTAGTGATAATTCTATAAATGATATAACTGGAAAAGAAGACAAAATATATATAGGAACTAGAAGTGGTTTAAATATAATAGATAAGAATGATAATAGTATAATTGTATACGACAAATCCAATGGGCTAAAAGAAGATGATATAAGAACTGTATTTATAGACAGTAAAGATAACTTATGGGTGGGAACTCCAAATGGGATAAGTATAATAAACTTTAAGACTAATGATATAATCAATTTAGATGAAGTTCTAGAAAAGTCAGGAATAGAGTCTTTATTTGCTAAAGTTATATATGAAGATAAAAGTGGTGTATACTGGATAGGGTGTTTTATAGACAATGGTCTTATAAGTATAGATCCTAAATCAAAAGAAATAAAAAACTATAAATATGATAAAAATGATGAAAGTTCTATAAGTTCAAATACTATAAGAGATATAAATGAAGATATATATGGAGATTTATGGATAGGGACTAGTTATGGTTTAAATAAGCTAGATAAAGAAACGGGTAAATTTACTACTTATACAACCGAAGAGGGACTTTCAAATGATATCGTATATGGGATTTTAAATGATTATAAGGGAAATTTATGGTTAAGTACTAATTCAGGTTTATCAAGACTAAATATAAAGACAAAAAAAATTGAGAATTTTGGCATAACAGATGGATTACAAGGTGGAGAGTTTAATGGAAATGCTTTATATAAAAATAAGAAAGAAGAGTTAATATTTGGAGGAATAAATGGACTAAATATATTCCATCCATCTGATATAAATACTGAAAAATACACGCCTAAAGTTATGTTTGATAACTTTGAGATAAATGGCAAAAAATATAATGATATAAATAACATGGAATTTGAGCATGATGAAAATTTCATAAATATAACTTTGTTTTTACCTGATTATAGAAACACTAAGAATATACAGTATTATTATATGCTAGAAGGGACTAAAGAAGGATGGCGTAAAGTTGAATCTAATGATATAAATTATAGCAATTTAGATCCAGGAAATTACACATTAAGGGTAAAAGCAAGGAGCTATAATGGAACGATAACTAGTGAAAATCAAGTTAAGTTTAATATAAAACCCCCATTTTATAAAAGTAACTTAGCAATTTTTATATATATAATAATATTTGTATTTATAATTTATTATAATGTAAATCGAGTGAACCGCTTAGATAATATGGTAAAGAAGAGAACAGCTCAATTAAGAAAAGAGATGCAAAAAAGTAATGAGCTTTTAAATAAAGTAATAGACCTAGAAAGAAGAAAAAATAATTACTTTATAAATTTATCTCATGAACTACGAACGCCTCTTAATGTAATTTATACAACTGAACAACTTATAACAGAATTTAATAAATCTCAAGGTGGTATAGAACGAGAAAAATTATCTCAATATATGATGGTAATGGATAGAAATACCAAAAGATTATTAAGGCTAATAAATAATCTAATTGACACCACAAAGATAGAATATGGCAAATATAAATTAGACCTAAAAGAAAATGACATTGTATATGTGGTTGAAGAAGCCACATTATCATTAAAAGAGTATGTAGAAAACAATGGTATAGAGTTAATAATTGACCCAGAGGTTGAGGAAAAATATATCGTATGTGATGCTAGTGAAATTGAGAGATGTATAGTTAATTTAGTGGGAAATGCTGCTAAATTTACACCGAGGGGTGGAAAAATTATAATAACTATAAAAGAAGATAATGACAATGTAATAATTACTGTAGAAGATACAGGTATAGGTATAGATAATAAATACCATGAATCCATATTTAATAGATTTAATCAAGTTGTAGATGCAAACTCAGAAGTAAAAGGTGGAAGTGGATTGGGACTTACTATAACAAAACAGATAGTTGAACTTCACAATGGTAAGATATACTTAGAAAGTGAAATAAACAAGGGTACTAAGTTTACTATTATCTTATAAAATATAAAAAGAACGTTGTATTAATACAACGTTCTTTTTATATTTTATATCTACTAATGCATCATTCCGATAAACATTCCAATAAAGTAAGGTATAAGCCATATAGACCAAACCACTATACTAAATTTATGGAATACTTTCTTTTGGTTTTCATTATTTTTATATAATACATAAGTTGCCCAAAAAGCATGAAATAGCATAAGAACTATAGCAAGTAAACCTGTTATCCCATGTATACTCTCTGCAACAGGAGAGATAGATAAATTTCCGCTAGAAGCTATACTAGTCATTGTAGTTGTACCTAATGTATCACATACAAGGCCTAACCAAAATATTATAACATGTTTTTTAGTTAAGGTATTAGCTCTTCTTTCGCTAAAAACACCTACAGTGTAAAATATAAGTGCGAATGTAATGAATGTAATAGCCATTATCAGTTTAGTACTCATAGTTGTCACTCCTTAATTTTAGATAAAATATTTTCTAAGTTTAGTTTAAGATCGTGTAAATCTTCATTATTACAATTTCTAAAAGTATTATCAAAACTTTTTTGAATCTTAGATCGAAACTCAAAAGCAAAAGACTTTCCTTTATCAGTAAATTTTAGATAAGTATTTCGTTTATCAGTTTCCTTTTTAAATTTCTCCAAATATCCACTCTGTTCAAGTCTAGTAACTATACCTGAAACAGTACCTTTTGCTAAAGACATTTTTTTGCAAAGATCAGATATTGTTAAATCATCATTGTGAGCAATAATTTTAATTACTATAATTTGTTGATAAGTCAAACTTTCTTCTTCAAAATTGTCTTCTATAGAATACATTGTCTTAGAGTAGAGCTCTTTTAATAGCAAGGTTATTTTAAAACAGTCATATTTTGAATTCAAAAAATCACCTCTATAATTTATTACCCAAAAAGTTTTTATGCAAACAATTAAAAGTTAAAAAGTGAATAATTTATATATAAACTAATTTCAAAAAGATATATAGACAAAGAAAAATAACATATAATAATTAATAAAATATTTTTTTAATAAGGAGGATTAAAGTGATAGGCGCAGTAAATACATATAGAGGAAGCCTAGTTGAGTGTAGCCATAATGTTCATATAGCTGTAGTCGATAGTAATAATAAGTTACTAAAGTATTATTCAAATCCAGAGAAAATTATATATGCAAGATCTAGTGTAAAACCAATACAGGTAATACAGGTTTTAGAGAGTGGAGCTTGTGAAAAATATAATATAAGTGATAAAGAAATAGCATTAATGTGCTCTTCTCACTCTAGTGAAGATTACCATGTAGAGGGGATAAATAGTATATTAAAAAAATCAAATCTTAGTGAAGATAATTTAAAGTGTGGAACTAAGGTACCATTTAACTTAGATGTATACAAGAATTTAATTAGGTCAGGAAAAGATATAACTAAAAAACATCACAGTTGTTCTGGAAAGCATTGTGGGATGTTGATTAGTGCTAAGGCTAATAAGGAAAATTTAGATGATTACTTAGAATTGAAACATCCGGTTCAGCAAAGAATATTAAATAATATGTCTAAGATATGTGGATGTGATAAGAAAGATATTTTAATTGGAATAGACGGATGTGGTGCTCCAACACATGCACTTAAATTAAAAAACTTAGCATATGGATTTGCACAAATGGCTAATCCAACAAATATATATGTAAAATCTGAATACATAAATAGAATAACTAAAGCTATGATTAGTTATCCCGAGATGGTAGGAGGAAGTGATAGATTTTGTACAGAATTAATGAAGGCATGCAAAGGAAGAATATTTGGGAAAATGGGATCTGAGGGTGTATATTTATTAGGAGATAAAAAAAATGGAATAGGTATAGCTGTTAAGACAGAAGATGGAAGTGATATATCCACCAACTGTGCAGTGGTAGAAACTTTAGATCAATTAGGTTTAATATCTAAAGAGGAAAAAGAAAAATTATCTAAGTTTCATAATCCAAAATTAAAAAATGCTAGAGGAAAAATTATTGGAGAAACAAAATCAGAGTTTAAACTTAGGTAATTTGTGGTAAGAATATAATATATTAAATTAATCAAAATAGAGATATATATATTTACAATAATAGGTATAATAAAAGTAAGATAAAATAAAGTATTTACAAATGTTTATATGGTAATTATAATTAAGAGATGCAAAATTTAACAACGAGGTGGCTGGACATGAAAAAGTTAGGAAACGTATTACATGGTTTAAAAGAAGAATTAACAGGATTAGCAGGGGTTATGTTAGCTTCAGAAAGAATGAATACACAAAGATGTATAGGAAAAGATTTAGATACAACTAAGACTATAATAGACCAAGATGTAGAAAAAGAAGAATTAACACAGGAAGAGTTAAATAAGTTAGGAAAAGAAATATCTACAATAGCGAAAGAAATAAAAGGGATATCAGGAGTTATGTTAACATCAGAGAGAATAAATACTCAAAGATGTATAGGAAAAGATTTAGATACAACTAAAACTATAATAGATCAAAGTGTTGATAAAGAAGAGTTTACAGAAGAAGAAATAAGCAATTTAGTAGAAGAAGCTAAGAATATGGTAGATACTATGTTAGTATCAGAAAGAATAAATAGTCAAAGATGTATAGGAAAAGATCTAGATACAACTAAAACTATAATAGATCCAAAAGAAGCCAAAAAAGAAATTGACAAAGAAGAAATAGGTAAAAAAGAAATAGAAAAATTAGTACATGAATTAAAAGGTTTATTAGCAGAAATGCTAGTATCAGAAAGAATAAACAGTCAAAGATGTATAGGAAAAGACTTAGACACAACTAAAACTATAATAGATAATAATAAAAAATAATTAAAACACCTACATTAATGTAGGTGTTTTTGATAATATAAAGATGTTATAAAAATTAATTTAGGGAGAAGTATATTATGAAAAAATTTAGCATCTTTATGATAATAGTATGTTTAATAGCTATTAGTATTTTAGGGTGTACAAGTAATGAAAATAATAAAAAACAAATCAGTGTTTCGGTAGCAGCAAGCTTAAAAGAGGCAATTTTAGAATTAAAAAAAGAATATGAACTTAAAAATAATAATGTCGAATTAGTCATAAATTATGGTTCATCAGGAACTCTAAAGCAACAAATTGAACAAGGAGCTCCTTGTGATTTATTTATCTCAGCAGGGAAAAAACAAGTAGATGAGTTAAATAAAAAAGGTATATTAAATAAGGAAAGTGTAAGAAATTTAGCAAAAAATAAGTTGGTTTTAGTTAGTAGCAATAATTCCAAAAATTATAGTATAGACGATCTTATGAGTGAAAAAGTTAAACATATAGGAATAGGGCATCCTGAAAGTGTACCAGCAGGAGAATATGCATATGAAACTTTAAAAAATTTAAACTTAGAGGAAAAAGTAAAAGATAAGTTAGTTTATGCTAAAGATGTAAAAGAAGTACTAGCGTGGGCTCAAGTAGAAAATGTGGATGTAGGATTTGTATATTCAACGGATGCAGTAAATAATAATAAAATTAATATTATAAAGGAAATAGATGATAAATACCATTCACCTATAATATACCCAATGGCAATAATAAAGGATAGCAAAAATATAGAAGAAGCTAAAGATTTCCAAAAATTTTTATTTAGCAAAGAGGGACAAGATATATTAAAAAAATATGGGTATAAGGAAATATAACTATAAAATAGGGGGAATTACATATAATATGAATTTTGATTTGACACCATTAATTATATCTATAAAAACATCTCTAATTGCAACTATTATAACAAGTATAATAGGAATTTTAATAGCATATCTTATGATGAATTATAAAGGAAAATTTAGAACCTTAATCGAAATAATCTTAACCCTTCCTTTAATACTCCCTCCAACAGTAGTTGGATTTTGTTTATTACTTATATTTGGTAAAAATGGGATAATAGGAAATATATTAATATCAATGAATAAAAATATAATATTTACTTGGTGGGCTACTGTAATCTCAGCAGTAGCAGTATCTTTACCAATTATGTACAGAAGTTTAAGATCGTCATTTGAACAAATTGATGAAAATATAATACTATCAGCAAGGACTTTAGGTCTTAGTGAGTGGAATATATTCAAAAAAATAATATTACCGCTATCAACACCTGGTGTGATAGGAGGTATAGCATTATCATTTGCAAGAGCAATAGGTGAGTTTGGAGCTACATTGATGATAGCCGGAAATATACCTGGAAAAACACAAACAATACCAATAGCTATATTTTTTGAGGTTGAAAGTGGAAATATGGCTATGGCTAGCTTTTGGGTTATGGTAATAATACTAATGTCACTAGGTATAATGTTAATACTTAATTATTGGTCTAACAAACAATTAAAAATAGTAGGAAAGAGGAAATAATAATGTCTCTATATATTGATATAGAAAAAAGGGTTGGAGAAAAGATATTAAAAGTGAAAATAAATCAAGAATGTAAAAAACTAGTTTTTTTGGGACAGTCAGGCTCTGGTAAGAGTATGACATTAAAATGTATTGCAGGTCTTGAAACGCCAGATAAAGGTAAAATTATATTAAATAATAAGGTATTATTTGATTCGGATGAAAAAGTTAACTTACCTCCTCAGGATAGAAAAGTTGGATTTTTATTTCAAAATTATGGACTATTCCCTCATATGACTGTAAAGAAAAATATAGAGATTGGAATAAGTAATTTACGAAAAAAAGATATAGAAGAATTATCTCAAAGGTATATAAATAAATTAAAGCTTAATGGATTAGAAAATAGGTACCCTTATGAATTGTCAGGGGGACAAGCACAGAGGGTAGCATTAGCTAGGGTTTTAGTTACAGAACCGGAAGTATTGTTACTAGATGAGCCATTTTCTGCGCTAGATTACCACTTAAGAAAAAACATAGGATTAGAAATAAATGAAATATTAAATGAATACAACAAAAATTCAATAATTGTTACTCATGATATAGAAGAAGCATATAGAATGTGTGAAGACATAGTAGTGTATGAAGATTTAGAGGCTAAGGTTAAAAGAAATAGACATGATCTATTCAATAATCCAAGCACAGTTTTAGAAGCTAAAATAACTGGATGTAAAAACATATCAAGGGTTAAGGTTTTGGAGGATAATACCATATATGCTATAGATTGGGATTTAATAATAGAGGATATAAATGCTAAAAAATTTAAGTACATAGGTATAAGAGAAAATAATATAAGCATAGATAAGGTAGAGGATTCAATAAGTAAAGAATTTGTAGTAGAAAATGTAATAGAAAACCCAGAAACGATAAGTGTCTTTTTAAGAAAAGATAAAAGTAAAAAAGCTATAGAAGTAAGATTAAAAAATAAGGATTTAAAGCTTGTAAGAGGAAATAGAGTTAGTATAAATATTAATAGAAATAAAATATATTATTTAAATTAGAGGAAAACTAGTAAATATTACAATATATTACAGAATTTATAATAAACATAGATATAAATTAAACAATGATATAATACAATTAATATATATTTATATTTAGGAGGGGGTCAATGAAACTAGTATGGTTAGTTGTAGCAATAATATTTGCTATAGCAGAAGCTATGACACCGAGCTTAACGTTAATTTGGTTTAGTTTAGCTGCTGTAATACTTATGTTTTTAAGTAGTTTTATAGAAAGTATAATAGTCCAAGTAATAATATTTGCTGTAATCTCAATAATTCTATTAATAATAGGTACTAGAAAGATAGTTAAAAAAGATAAAACATTTAAGTATAGTACAAATCTTAATGCTGTATTAAATAAAAAAGGCATGGTAACAAAAGATATAAAAGAAAATCAAATGGGATTAGTAGTAGTAGATAATGAAGAATGGAGTGCAATATCTATAGACAATAGTGAGATTTTAAAAGGTGAAGAAGTTATAGTGATGAAGATAGAGGGAGTTAAGTTAGTTGTAAGTAAACATGATGAAGTATCTATAATTAAATAAAAAGGTATATAAATTATTTAGGAGGATGTATTATGTTTGAAATGATAGGGAATTTAGTAATACCGATACTTATAATAGTAGTAGCAATTGTTATTGCTCTATCTTGTGTAAGAGTGGTAAAACAGTCTAGGGTAGGTATAATAATGAGGCTAGGCAAATTTAGAAAGGTAGCAGACACAGGTGTTCATTTCTTAGTTCCATTTTTAGATCAGATGAGTTATATAATTGATTTGAGAGAAAATGTTGTTGATTTTCCTCCTCAACCAGTTATAACAAAAGATAACGTAACTATGCAAATAGATACAGTTGTTTATTACAAAATAACAGATCCTGTAAGATATGTATTTGAAATAGCAGATGCTATTACAGCTATAGAAAACCTAACTGCTACAACTTTAAGAAACTTAATAGGTGAATTAGATTTAGATGAAACTTTAACGTCAAGAGATGTTATAAATACAAAGATGAGAGCTATATTAGACGAAGCTACTGATAAGTGGGGGATAAAAGTAAACAGGGTAGAGCTTAAAAATATAATGCCACCACATGATATACAAGTAGCAATGGAAAAGCAAATGAGAGCTGAGAGAGAAAGAAGAGAGGCAATACTTCAAGCAGAAGGTAATAAATCAGCTTCAATACTTCAAGCAGAAGGAGAAAAACAATCAGCGATACTTAGAGCAGAAGCTAAGAAAGAAGCCATGATAAGGGAAGCTGAAGGTTTGAAAGAATCCTCTATATTAAAAGCACAAGGGGAAGCAGAGGCTGTAAAAGAAATGGCTATAGCTAAGGCACAAGGAGAAGCTGAAGTTATTTTAAAGGTTCAAGAAGCAACAGCTAAAGGATTAAGAGAAGTATTATCAGCTATGAAGGAATCTGATGTGGATGAAAGAATACTAGCTTTAAAATCTATAGAAGCACTAGAAAAGGTTGCCCAAGGAAATGCAACTAAGTTAGTATTACCTTCTGATACAGTAAACTTCTTAGGAACTTTTAAAGGTATAAAAGAAGTCTTAAGTGATGGTAAAAATTAAATTTATTAATTAAGAATAAAAAAATACCGCTAGATGCATACTTGCATCAAGTGGTGTTTTTTTATTGCTTACAAATCATTTAATCCTAGTAAATTTTGTTACTTTGTATATAAAATAAATGGATTACTTAGAAAATAACATTGTCAAAAAAATAATTAAACTAATTAACAACAAAATTAAAAAATGTATTTGAAGTTTATTAACAAATTATATAAGTAGAAGATTATACATAATTCTATTAAATAATGGTATAGATATAGAATATTATGTTAGAATTACACATCACATGACTGAATTTTACTATAAGTTATTTGTTAATTATAAGACTTACTGATATATAATTATATACTATACAGGGGAAAATGAGAGAGGATTGAAAATTTATTTATGAAATATAAAGAAGCAACATGTAATAAATCTATTATAGAAAATATAAAAAAATTTAAAAGTGGTGAGTCCTATAATAGCTATAAATTTTTAGGATGCCATATTCGTGATAATATTACTTCATTTACATTGTGGGCTCCAAATGCAAAGCAAGTTTATTTAACCGGGGACTTTAATAATTGGAATCTGTATCAGTATACAATGAACAATCTAAATAATTTAGGATTTTGGTATATATCTTTAGAAAATATAAAAGAAGGTTGTTCTTATAAATACCATATAATAGGAGCTGATGGAAGTAAAAAACTAAAATCAGATCCGTATTCTAGATTCTCAGAGAAAAGGCCAAATACAGCATCTATTGTATATAAAGAAGATGATTATAAATGGAATGATAAAAATTGGAATATACAACGAAAAAAACAAAATACTAATGAAATTCCAATAAATATATATGAGGTACATTTAGGTTCATGGAAAAGAAAATGGGATGGAGAGTTTTTTGATTATAAAGAATTATATGAACTAGTAGACTATGTAAAAGATATGGGATATACCCATATAGAAATTTTACCAATAACAGAACATCCATTAGATGAATCTTGGGGATATCAAACAACAGGTTATTATAGTAGCACAAGTAGATACGGACCACCAGAAGAATTTAAAAAGTTTATAGATAGATGCCATCAAAATCAAATTGGAGTTATATTAGATTTTGCATATAGTCATTTTTGTAAAGATGATCATGGTCTATATAAATTTGATGGGTCGGCTCAATATGAGTATGAAGAACCGTTAAAAGCTGAAAATATAGGATGGGGCACTGCACATTTTGATTTGGGAAAGCCAGAAGTAAAGAGCTTTTTAATATCTAATGCATTATATTGGTTTAAAGAATTTCATATAGATGGTATAAGAGTTGATGCTGTATCAAGCATGCTATACCTAGATTATGATATAGGCCAGTGGAAGCCTAATAAATATGGTGGAAGAGAAAATTTAGAGGCAATAGAATTTATTAAAGAATTCACAAAGATTATTTATGAAAATGTAGAGAATCCTTTGATAATAGCAGAAGAATCAACTGCTTGGCCTATGGTTACAGGACCTACCTATAAAGGATCACTAGGTTTTACATATAAATGGAATATGGGATGGATGAACGACACATTAAAATATATGGAAATGGACCCTATATATAGAAAATATCATCACGAGCTTATAACATTTTCTTTTATGTATGCTTTTTCAGAAAATTTTATACTTCCTCTATCTCATGATGAAGTAGTTCATGGAAAGAAATCTCTTTTAGATAAAATGCCTGGAGATGAGTGGAAAAAATTTGCAGGCTTAAGAACTCTATATGCATATTACATGATACATCCAGGAAAAAAATTATTGTTTATGGGAAATGAATTCGCTCAAGATATAGAATGGAGGTATGCATATGGGCTTGAATGGGAATTGTTAGAGCGAGATCAACACAAAAAAATTAAAGAATATGTAAAGAAACTTAATCATTTATATAAAAATGAAAAAGCTTTATATGAAATTGATAATAGTCATAAAGGATTTGATTTTATAGATCCGCATAACAATGAACAAAGCATAGTAGTACTTATGAGAAAAGGTAAAAAAGTAGAAGAGTTTATTATAGCTGTAATAAATTTCACACCTATAGTGCATTACGATTATAAAGTTGGAGTACCGTATGAAGGTACATATGAAGAAGTTTTCAACTCAGATGATGTAATCTATGGAGGTTCTGGTCAAACAATGAAAGGTTCAGAACTTTTCTCAATAAATTCAAAATGGCACAACAAAGAACATCACATAAAAATAAAAGTACCACCATTAGGGGCAACCTTTATAAAAGGAAAAAATCTTAAAAAAATTAAATATGAGATGGATAAGGGGAAAAAGATATTAATCGGTGGGTTAAGTCAAGATATAAAACGTATAAATAATAGCAAGATATTAGTAAAAAAGAAAAAATTATAAATTAGGGGGAAAAGCCATTGAAAAAAGATATTTTAGCTATGATTTTAGCAGGGGGACAAGGATCAAGATTAGGAGTGTTTACAAAAAGAATTGCAAAACCTGCAGTTTCTTTTGGTGGAAAATATAGAATAATAGATTTTGTATTAAGTAATTGTACAAATTCAGGAATAGATACTGTTGGAGTTTTGACTCAATATAGACCATTAATACTAAATTCACACATAGGTATAGGTAGTCATTGGGACTTAGATAGAATAAATGGAGGAGTATATATATTGCCTCCATATATGAATGAGAAAGAAGGAAGTTGGTATAGAGGAACAGCTCATGCAATACATCAAAATATGAGCTTTATAGATGATTATAATCCAGAATATATACTTATATTATCTGGGGATCACATATATAAAATGGACTACAACAAAATGTTAAATTATCATATCGAAAAGAAATCAAAAGCCACAATAGCTGTAATAGAAGTGGGGTGGGATGAGGCATCTAGATTTGGAATAATGAATACTAAAGAAGATGGAAGTATATATGAATTTGAAGAAAAACCTAAAAATCCAAAAAGCAACTTAGCATCTATGGGTGTATATATATTTGAATGGAAGATGTTAAGAAAATACTTTATAAAATCAGAGAAAGAAAATTTAAACTATGATGATTTTGGCAAAGATTTAATACCAAAAATGTTAGAGGATAAAGTAGATATGTTTGCATATCCATTTAAAGGATATTGGAGAGATGTAGGTACTATAGAAAGTTTATGGGAAGCTAATATGGACCTTATAAGATCAAAAGAGGTATTAAATTTACAAGATCCAAAATGGAAAATATATACTAATACAATGGCAATGCCACCGCAATATATTGGTAAAAATTCTAACATAAATGAATCATTAGTAGCTGATGGGTGTGTTGTGCTAGGAGATGTTAAGAGTTCTGTATTATCCCATGGCGTTACTATAGGTGAAAATAGCAATATATCAGACTCTGTGATAATGCCAAATGTCACAATAGGAAAGAATGTGGTTATAGAAAAAGCTATGATAGGTGAAGGTGCAGTAATAAAAGATAATGTAATTATAAGAGAATGTGAAAAGATAAATGTTATTTCTGAGTATGATATTGTTGATGAAGAGCTAATTTCAGAAGGGGTGATGTAATAATGAGAAATAAATGTATGGGGATAATAAATTTAAATAAAAAGGGAGATCCAAATATAAGTAAATTAAATTATGCTAGACCAATAGCATCTACACCTATTGGTGGAAGATATAGAATTATAGATTTCACTTTATCTAATATGGTAAATTCAGGCATAACAAATATAGGTATATTTGCGAAAGAAAAATATAGGTCTTTGACAGATCACATAGATAGTGGAAAGGACTGGGATTTAAGCAGAAAGAAAGGTGGATTATCTATATTTAGTCCAGAACATACGGAACATCAAAATGTGTATCCGTATAGAGATGGAGATATATATAATTTATTATGTAATATAGAGTATATTAAAAGAAGTGAAGAGGATTATGTATTAGTTTCTCCAGGTTACATGATATGTAATATCGATTATTTAGAGGTTTTAAAGTATCACAAAGAATCTAATAATTATATAACGCTTATATATAAAGAAATTGACAATGCAAGAGAAGATTTTAAAGGCAATATAACATTAACCTTAAATGATAATAATGATGTATTAAATATGGGTACTAATATAGGGGCATTTAATAAGGCTAATATATACATGGAAATGTATATTATGAAAAGATTAGATTTTATACATATAATAGAGAACCTAACAAATACAGGAGATTTCATGTATTTAGAAGATTATATATTTGATGTGGTAAAACATAAAAAAGTAGGGGGATTTAAATATGCTGGATATCTAAAATGTGTAAAATCTGTAAAATCATATTTTGAAACAAGTAAGGACTTATTAGATATAAATATAGCTAAGGAATTGCTTTATTCAGATAGAAAAATATTAACTAAGGAAAAAAATGAAGCTCCAACTATATATACTGATAGTGCTAATGTAGAAAATTCTTTTATTGCAAGTGGATGCTTAATTGAAGGAAATGTAAAAAATAGTATTATATTTAGAAAAGTTCATATAGAAAAAGGTGTTAATATAGAAAATTCTATAATAATGCAAAATTGTGTCATAGGGGAGAATAGTAAATTAGAAAATGTGATATTTGATAAAAACATAGTTTTATCAAAAGGTAGAGAATTAAAAGGTGATGAAAATTATCCTATAGTTATAGAAAAGAATATAAGTATCTAATTTAAGGGGGAAGTAGTTAGTGAAAGTTCTTTATGTTACGTCAGAATGTTGGCCATTTGCAAAAACAGGGGGATTAGGAGATGTATCCTATGCCCTTCCAAAAGCATTAAAAAAAGAAGGGGTAGACATTAGAGTAATACTACCTAAGTATTCAACTATACCTAATTATCTGAAAGAGAAATTAAAAGAGGTAGCAGTATTTAATGTAGAAGTTGGATGGAGAAATCAATACTGTGGACTTTTAGAAATGGAGCTAGATGGAATTAAATTTTATTTCATAGACAATGAATACTATTTTAAACGTGAAGGTGAAATTGCATACTTATATGGATATGATGATGATGCAGAAAGATATACTTTCTTTAGCAATGCGGTACTAGAATCTATGTCTATAATTGATTTTTACCCAGATGTAATTCATATGAACGATTGGCATACTGGAATGATACCATTAATATTAAAAGAAAAATATAGTCATTTAGAAAAATATAGAAATATCAAAACTATATATACTATCCATAATCTTCAATACCAAGGTGTATTTTCAAATAAAGTATTACCAGATGTATTAGGACTTCCACAATCCTATTTAGATAATGGGGATGTAGAATATTACGGTGGAGTTAACTTTATGAAGGCGGGAATAGTATTTAGTGATAAAGTTACTACTGTGAGTCCAACTTACTCAAGTGAAATACAAACAAAGTACTATGGATATGGCTTAGATGGATTGCTTTTATCAAATAATCACAAATTAAAAGGTATACTTAATGGAATAGATTATGACTTAAATAATCCTTCAACAGATAATGAATTATTTTTTAGATACGATATAAATAGCATAGATAATAAGGTAAAAAATAAATTAAGACTACAGGAAATATTAGGTCTTGAGGTAAATGAAGAGATACCTCTTATAGGTATAGTATCAAGATTAGTATCACAAAAAGGTTTTGATTTAATATCTTATATTATGCCTGAAATACTTAGGGAAAAACTTCAAATAGTGGTACTAGGAACAGGAGAACATCAATATCAATCTATGTTTAATTACTATGATTCAAAATATCCTAAAAAAGTTTCAGCTAGAATAATATTTAATAGCTCTCTTGCTCAACAAATATATGCAGGAAGTGATATGTTTTTAATGCCATCTTTATTTGAACCTTGTGGTATAGGTCAAATGTTAGCTATGAGATATGGAACATTACCGATAGTTAGGGAAACTGGGGGACTTAAGGATACAGTTAATCCATATAATAAATATACTGGAGAAGGAAATGGATTTAGTTTTAAAAACTATAATGCACATGAAATGCTTTTTTGTATACAAGAGGCTGTAAGAACTTATAATGATAAAGAAAAATGGAGAAGGTTAGTTATAAATGCAATGAATACCGATAGTAGCTGGGAAAAGTCAGCTAAAGAGTATATAAAGACTTATAAAGATACTCAGAATTAAAGGGGAGATTCTATGGTCAGAATTACAAAACAAGAATTTAAAGAAATGTTTAATTCAAAAATATATAGCATCTATGCACACTCTATAAATGAAGCTACAAATGAACAACTTCAAATAGTTTTAAGCAGCGTTATAAAAGATATAATAGCTAAGTATTGGGTAGATAATAGACTTAGTACTAACAAAGAAGTTTATTATTTTAGTATAGAGTTTTTAATAGGTAGACAATTAAAATCCAATTTATTAAATTTACAAATAGAAGAAGTGATAAAAGAAGGTCTAGAGGATATGGGAATAGATTTAGATGATTTAATATGTGCAGAAAAAGATCCAGCTTTAGGAAATGGTGGTCTTGGAAGGTTAGCAGCTTGTTTTCTAGACTCAATGGCATCGCTTAATATAAGTGGTCATGGATACGGTATAAGATATAAGTATGGTTTATTTGAGCAAAAATTTATTAATGGATATCAAGTAGAAGTACCTGATAACTGGCTTTTACATGAACAATACTCTTGGGAAAGTATTAGACCAAATAAAGCTGTAGTTGTTAAATTTGGTGGAGAGGTTTATTTAGAAGAAGACAATGGAAGACTTAAAGCAAAACATCATGGTTATATACCAGTTATGGCTATGCCATATGACATACCAATAATAGGATATGATAATGATTTCATAAATACATTAAGATTATTTAAAGCAGAAATCTTAAATAGAGATTTTGGAATTAATACATTATATGCAAATACTTTTACTGGTAGCTATGAGCAAGCCTTAAAATATAAATACTACACAGAAGAAATATCTCAAGTTTTATATCCAAACGACTCAAATCATGCAGGAAAACTTTTAAGATTAAAGCAAGAATACTTTTTAGTAAGTTCAGGAATACAAGATATAATAAATAAATATAGAAAAAATAAGTTTGATATACTAGATTTTCCAAAACATATAGCAATTCATATAAATGATACACATCCAACATTATGCATACCAGAACTTATGAGAATTTTACTAGATGAAGAGGGATTATCTTGGGAAGAAGCTTTTGATATAACAAAAAATACTATATCCTATACGAATCATACAATAATGGCAGAAGCTATGGAAAAATGGCCTGTAGATATGATGAAAGAGCTATTACCTAGAATTTATATGATAATAGAAGAAATAAATAAGAGATATGTAGAATATCTGAATCATAAGTATAATGATAATGAAAAAATAAGAAGAATGAGTATAATATGTGATAATAACATAAACATGGCTAATCTATCTATAATAGGGAGTTATAGTGTAAATGGAGTTGCAAAGCTTCATACAGAAATATTAAAGAAAGAAGTTCTAAGTGATTTTTATGAAGATGATCCAGGTAAATTTAACAATAAGACTAATGGCATAGCTCATAGAAGATGGCTTATAAGTTGTAACGAAGACCTTAGCAACTTGATAACAGAGCATATAGGTAATATATGGAAAAAAGATACAGAAGAATTAAAAAGGTTAGAAGATTATAAAGAAAACAGAAATTTTTTAAAGAAATTAGAGTGTATTAAGATAAAAAATAAAACTAAACTTGCTAATTTTATAGCTGAAGAATATGGTATATGCATAAATCCAGAATCAATATATGATGTACAAATAAAAAGATTACATGCGTATAAGAGACAGCTATTAAATGTACTTCATATTTTACACTTATATCATGAGTTATTAGAAAATCCAGAACTTGACATTGTACCAAGAACATTTATATTTGGTGCAAAGGCAGCACCAGGATATCACTTGGCTAAATGTATAATAAAGTTGATAAACTCTGTGGCTGAAAAAATAAATAATGATAAAAGCATAAATAACAAGATAAAAGTAGTATTTATAGAGAATTACGGCGTGTCTTTAGCTGAAAAAATAATTCCATCAACAGATGTTAGTGAGCAAATATCAACAGCTACAAAAGAAGCATCAGGAACTGGAAATATGAAATTTATGATGAATGGGGCAATAACTTTAGCAACATTAGATGGTGCAAATGTAGAGATATATGATCAAGTAGGTGAAGAAAATATCGTTATATTTGGACTTAAAGCATCTCAAGTATTAAATTACAATAAATATGGAGGATACTCATCTTTAGATCTATATAACTCTAATTTTAAAATAAAGCGAGTTGTAGACGATCTGGTAAATGGATTTATTCCAAATATATCAAAAGAAGGTAGGGTTATATATGATTCATTAATAACATATAATGATGAATATTTTGTACTAAGAGATTTTGAAAATTATATAGAGGCCCAAAGCAAGATAGATACTTTATATAGGGATAAAGAAAAGTGGAGTAAAATGTGTCTAATTAATATAGCTAATTCAGGTATTTTCTCTAGTGATAGAACTATATCTGAATATGCAAAAGACATTTGGTTTAGGGGGTGCTAGATAAATGGGAAATATAATAACTTATAATTCCTGGGAAGATAAAGCTCCTTTTGGTGCTTTAAAATTAAACCAAGAGTTTAGAATAACAGTTAAAGTTAATGAAAATTATAATGTAAAAGACATTTCCTGGGTAATTTTAAAGGAAGATGTAGAAATAGATAAAATAAGTTTGATAAAAGAGAATAAAAAATACTATAATGGTGAATTTAGTGGATTTAATGAAATAGGTTTATATTTTTATTACTTTAAAGTAGAAGTTGAAATAGAAGGAGAAATTAAAGTAATATACTATGGAAAAAATATAGAAGATGGAAGTTGTATAGAATACCAATATAATAATATAAACAAATATCAAATAACAGTATATGATGAGTATAATGCACCTACTTGGTATAAAGAAGGGATATTATATCATATATTTATAGATAGATTTAATAATGGGAATAGAAATAAGAAGATTAATAATCCAAAGAAAAATAGCTTTTTATATGGCACTTGGGATGATGCCCCTATGTATATAAAAGATGAACAAGGAGATATAATAAGATGGGATTTCCATGGTGGAAATCTAAAAGGAATAATTGATAAATTAGGATATCTTAAAAAACTGGGTGTAAGTATTATATACCTAAGCCCAGTTTTTGAGGCATCTAGTAATCACAAGTATGATACAGGAGACTACAAAAAGATTGATTCCATGTTTGGAGATGAAGAAATATTTAAGGAATTAATTGATAAAGCTAAAAGCAAGGGAATAAATATTATATTAGATGGAGTATTTAGTCATACTGGGGCAGATAGTAAGTACTTTAATAAATATAATAATTACAATGAAGTAGGTGCATACCAATCAAACCATTCAAAATATAGGGATTGGTACAGATTTAAAGAGAATAGCGACGAATATGAGTCTTGGTGGGGAGTAAAGGATCTTCCAAATGTTAATGAGCTTAATGAAACTTATATGAATTATATAATAAATGATGATGATAGTGTTATAAATAAATGGACCAGTATGGGTGTTAAAGGTTGGAGATTAGATGTATGTGATGAGTTACCATCGGAATTTATAAAAGAATTTAAGTTAAAACTTAAGAATATAGATAGTGAAGCTGTTTTAGTAGGAGAAGTATGGGAAGATGCATCTAATAAAATTAGTTACAATAAAAGAAGGGGATATCTTTTAGGTAAAGAACTTGATTCTGTAATGGGATATCCATTTAGAAAAAATATATTAGAATTTCTTAAAGGAGTAATTTCATCAAATCAACTTAATAATAAATTTTTAGAAATAAAGGAAAATTATCCAAAGGAAGCCTTTAAGTCTAATTTAAACCTATTAGGGAGCCATGATGTCACAAGAATTAAAACAGAACTTAACGAAGATAATAAATTATTAAAGATTGCAGTAGCAATACAAATGACCTTTGAAGGAGTTCCATATATATATTATGGAGATGAAGCAGGACTTTGTGGAAAAACAGATCCAGATAACAGAAGAACCTATCCTTGGAAGCATGAGGATAAGAATATGATTGAGTTTTACAAAAGCCTTACAATTATAAGAAATAAATATAAAGCTTTATTACGAGGGGAAACTGAGTTTATAAACACGAAAAATGATGCTGTATTTTCATATATAAGATATACAAGTGATGAAAAAATATTAATTATAATAAATAAATCAGACAATGAAGAATGTATAGAGCTAAACTTAGGAAAAGAGGCAAGAGGGATAGATTTAATTAAAGATATCCAGGTAGAATTAAACTTAATTGAAAAAGAAGCTGATACAATAAATTTAATTATTCCTCCTAAAGATTTTAAAATAATTAATATAAAATAATAATATTTCTATATAAATATAAAAATGTATAAATATACCATTATGTGTATATAATTCAACTAAAATACGTAAAAAAGGAAGAGAAGCTATGAATAATGTTATTTTAGTTGGAAGATTAACTCAAAATCCAGAAATTGAGTATATAGGTCAAAGAGCAAAATCCAAATTTACAATAGCAATTAGTAGAAATTATATCAATAAAGAAGGAGTACGAGATGTAGATTTTATACCAGTAGAGATTTGGGGTAGACAAGCAGAAATATTTTGTAAATATGTATTCAAAGGAAGAAGAATTGGTATAGAAGGTCAAATTAGAGTTAAAAAATATAAGACAAAAGATGGAGTAAATAAAACATATACTAATGTACTTGCAAGTAGTTTTAAATTTTTAGATAACAAAAAGAATGATCCTACACAAGAATACTTTGCTTCAAATGATATATTTGAAAAAGAAAACTCTAAAGAAGAGACTATTGAGGAAGTATTCCCTTTTTAACTATGTAAAAATATAAATTTATAACTAAAAATAATTAAAAATTAAAAAAATTTCTAAAAAATAGAATAAGGGTTTATAAACCCTTATTCTATTTTTTGTTTAATTTATAAAATAAAATTTTAAAATATAGGATGAAATAATAAGTAAAAATTAAAAGATACTTAATAAAAAAATATCTACTATATAAAATAACGAATTTGAATTGTGTAACCAAATAAAATAAAGTTAATTTAAAAAATATAGGTTTAATATATATATATGAGATAAAATAACTTTAAAAAAATAAAAAAAATAATGTTATAATCAAATGGTACTTTAATTTTTAATGTACAATTGGACGGAAATTGTGTATAATAAGCATATAGAAAGTTAAAAAAGTTCGAGAGGAAGGAAATTTTAAATGAAGAAAAAACTTACATTAACTAGTAAAATCTTATTAGGATTATTACTTGGATTTATATTCGGATTAATAGTAAAACAATTACCAACAGGATTTATAAAAGATACATTATTATTAAATGGGATACTTAAAGTATTTGGAAATGGGTTTACAAGTGCTATAAAGATGATGGTGGTTCCTTTAGTATTTGTATCATTAATATGCGGTATAGCATCTATGGGAGATGTAAAGAAGTTAGGTAGAATTGGTGGAAAGACAATGCTATTTTATCTAGGAACAACAGCAATAGCTATAATAGTTTCTCTTATATTAGGAAACGTATTAAAGCCAGGTAGCGGTATAAGCATGGGAGCTGTAGAAATGGGGTCAGTAGCAATAGGAGAAAGTAAGTCAATAACAGATATTATATTAAATATAATACCAAGCAACCCAATACAAGCTTTAGCCAGTGGTGAAATGTTACAAGTTATATTCTTTGCAGTGCTTATAGGTATATCTATAAGTGTGGTGGGTAAAAAAGCAGAGCCTATAAAGGTTTTATTTGAAAGTGCTAATGAAGTATGTATGAAAATGGTCAATATAATAATGTTATTTGCCCCATATGGTGTATTTGCTCTAGTTGCTAATACTTTTGCAACAGTAGGAACTGATGCTATGATAGGTCTTATGAAGTATGTATTAGTAGTATTACTTGGATTATTGGTTCATGTAGTAGTTGTATATGGAGGATTATTTAAATTATTTACTAGACAAAAGATAAAACCATTTTTAAAGAAATTTACACAAGTAGCAGTAGTTACATTCTCAACAGCATCAAGTAATGCATCTGTACCAGTTAGTTTAGAGATAATGGAAGAACTAGGTGTAGGAAAGTCAACAAGATCGTTTACAATACCTATGGGAGCTACAATAAATATGGATGGAACAGCTATAATGCAAGGTATAGCAGCATTATTCATAGCTCAAATATACGGTATTGATTTAGGAATGAATGATATGATAACTATAGTATTAACAGCAACTCTTGCATCTATAGGTACAGCAGGTGTACCAGGTGTTGGTATGATAATGCTATCTATGGTTTTACAATCAGTAGGACTTCCACTTGAAGGAATAGGTTTAATAATGGGAGTTGAAAGAATAATAGACATGTTTAGAACTACTGTAAATGTTATGGGAGATAATGTATGTACTCTTGTAGTAGCAAATAGTGAAAAGGATATAGATTTAGAAAAGTACAATAAAGAATCTGAGAAGTTAGTAGCTTAATATAAATACAAAATAAATAAAGAGGCGAATAATAAATTTATTATTCGCCTCTTTATTTATTTTCAATTAATTAATACCATAGAAAGAATAGAGAATATTATGTTAATGTCTACGTAATGAAATTAATTTTTTTATAGAAATGTATAAAAATAGAAAAATATTTAATATTATATATTTTTGAAAAAAGTTTAGTTATTATATACTTAAATATTAAAAAAAATAAACTTGAAGTATTGATAAAACAAATGAAATTCTAAAAAAATAAAATTATAAAACTTTTAAAAATTTACTAATACTAAACTATAAAAAAATTAATATTAACAATATGGTTTGAAAAGGTGTGTATATATTGTAAATGCTAGGATTTGAAAAAATAAAAAAGTCTTGATAAAAAATAGAAAAGTTAATATAATAAATTATGGTAGTTTAATAAAGGTAAATTTTAAGTGTAAAAATAATAATCTTAAATTTAAAAAATAATTGAATAAAAATATAGAAAGGAGGTTGGGATATGAAAGTTAATGTCGAAAAATGCGTTAAGGATTACCAAGAGGCTCCATTATTAAATTCATTAAAAGATTATTCACAGATGGATATAGTATGTTTTGATGTACCAGGTCATGTAAGAGCACAAGGTGTAGAAGTACTTAATGATTATTTTGGAGAAAATATTATGAAAATGGATATAAATTCATCTCCACTTATGGATAATGTATCTAACCCAAGAACTATTATAAAAGATTCTCAAAATATGCTTGCTAAAGCTTATGGTGCAGATGAAGCATTTTTTATAACCAATGGTACCACGGGTGCTATACATATAATGATTTTAAGTACCATAAATCAAGGGGATAAGATACTTATTCCAAGAAATATCCATAAATCGGTTATAAATGCACTTATACTTTCTGGAGGACACCCAATTTTTATACAGCCAGAGTTTGATAATTCATTAGGGATTAGTTTAAATGTTAGTTTAAATTGTATAAAGGATGCATTAGATAAACATAAGGATATAAAAGCAGTGTTTTTATTAAATCCAACATACTATGGAGCATGCTCAGATATAGAAGAAATAGTGAAATTATGTCATAGTAAAGGCGTATTAGTATTAGTAGATGAAGCTCATGGTGCTCATTTTAATTTTAATAATGACTTACCAATTTCAGCAATGAATGCAAAGGCCGATATGTCTGCAGTAAGTATTCATAAAACGGGAGGAGCGTTGACACAAGCTTCAGCACTTTTAGTAAATAGCAAAAATATAGATGTGAATAAAGTACAACAAACTATAAATATGATTCAATCCACATCAGCATCATATTTATTAATGGCGAGTATTGATGGGGCTAGATTAAATCTAGAAACTAATGGAGAGTCACAATTATCAAGAGCATTAAATTTATCTAGATATGCAAAATATAAGATAAATAAAATAAAAGGTATTAAGGTAATTTCTAAAGAAATGCTAGAAAATAATGGTGTAGAGTCAATAGATGAGACTAAACTTTGTATAAATGTTAGAGGGTTGGGCTTAACAGGATTTGAAGTCTATGACTTATTATATCAAAATTATAATGTTCAAGTTGAGCTGGGAGATATTTATAATATACTAGCATTAATATCAATAGGAACAACAAAGTCAGATGTAGATAAGCTTATAAAAGCTTTAGACTCTATTTCAAAGTCTAACATGTCAAATGAAAAAATTAAATATATAGATATTAAGCAAATAAACCCTATTGTAAAACTCAAACCTAGGGATGCTTTTTATAAAAATAAGGAAAGTGTAATTTTGGAAGAAAGTATAAATAGAGTTTGTGGAGAATCTATAATGGCTTATCCGCCAGGAATACCAATAATTGCTCCAGGAGAGATTGTAACTAAAGAAATAATAGAATATATAAAAACTTTAAAAGCAAATAATGCATACTTAACAGACATGAAAGATAAAAGTTTAAATACTATAGTAGTTATAAAAGATTAAAAGAGGAGAGTGATATTGATGAAATTTGAGACACTTGGACGTCACATATTAGTAGAATACTACAACTGCGATGAGGAAATACTTAGAGACCCTAAACTTATAGAAAAATTTATGAATGAATCAGCATTAAATGCAAAAGCAACAATAGTAGATTCTGTTTTCCACCACTTTAATCCATGGGGAGTATCAGGAGCAGTTATAATAGCTGAATCTCACTTAACAATACATACATGGCCAGAATATGGATATGCAGCAGCAGATTTCTTCACTTGCGGAGACATAGACCCTTGGAAGAGTTTTGAATTATTAGAAGAACTTCTAAAAGCAGAAAGAAGTGAATCTACAGAAATACCAAGAGGATTAACAGCTAAAATTCAAAAATTAGCAAAAAAAGATTTAGGTAAAATTACTCATAAGCCAGAAGCTATATAAGCAATAAATACCTAAATAAAATAAATAAAATTAAAATAAATTTGAATCTATATTATAACATATAAATAAAAAATACACAAATTAGTCCACACATAGATACAGGACACATAAATATAAAAATTAAAATAAATTTGAATTACTAGGAGGAACTTTTATGGAACTTTGGTACACAGAAGAATGGACAGATAATGTACGTTTTTCAATAAAAGTAGATAAGCATTTATTTAGTGATAAATCTGATTTTCAACAAGTAGATGTATTTGAAAGCAAGGAGTTTGGAAAGTTTCTAACATTAGATGGACTTATGATGGTAAATTATAAAGATGAATTTATATACCATGATATGATAGTTCATACACCTATGGCAACTAACATGAATATTAAAAATGTATTAGTAATAGGTGGAGGAGATGGAGGTACAGTAAGAGAGCTGACTCGTTATCCGCAAATAGAAAAAATAGATATGGTTGAAATAGATAAAATGGTTGTAGATGTATCTAGAAAGTATATAGATATATGTGCATGTAAATTAAATGATGAAAGAGTAAATTTATATTATGAAGATGGTGTAGCATTTGTCAAAAATTCTAAAGATGCATCTTATGATTTAATAATAGTAGACTCAACTGATCCAATAGGACCAGGAGAAGGATTATTCTCAGTAGATTTCTACAATGATTGCTACAGAATATTAACTACTGAAGGTATACTTGTAAATCAAAATGAAAGTCCATATTTTGACTTTAATGCTAAGGAAATGAAAAGAGCAAATGAAAAAATAAATAAGATATTTCCTATAGCAAAAGTTTATCAAGCTCATATACCAACTTATCCATCAGGACATTGGCTATTTGGATTTGCATCTAAGAAGTTTGACCCAGTAAAAGACCAAAATAAAGATAGTTGGGAAAAATTAAACTTAAAGACTAAATACTATAATAGTGATATACATAAAGGTGCATTTATGCTACCTCAATACGTTAAGGATATGTTAGATGAAAACAAATAAATTTTCACATATAAGTACATTTATGGGAATGGAAACTTCTTATGAAGATGCAGAGGTAGTAGTATTTGGAGCAGGGTTTGATGGGACTACTTCAAATAGACCAGGAACTAGATTTGCAAGTAGTGCTATGAGACCAGAGTTTTATGGACTTGAAACATATAGCCCAATATTAGATTTAGACTTAGAGGATTTCAAAATATGTGATATTGGTGATTTAGAATTAAGTATAGGAAATACAGATAAAGTTTTAGAAGAAATATATATAGGAACTAAAGAAATTGTAAATGATAATAAGGTTCCTTTTATGATAGGAGGAGAACATTTAGTTACTCTTCCAGCTTTTAAAGCGGTACATGAAAAATATGATGATGTATTTGTAATTCACTTTGATGCTCATACAGATTTAAGGCAAGAATATAACAACAATGAAAATTCACATGCTACTGTAATAAAAAGAGTATGGGATATAGTTGGGGACAATAGAATATTCCAATTTGGAATAAGATCTGGTACAAAAGAAGAGTTTGAATTTGCTTTAAAAGATAAGCATACTTATATGGAAGTTGAAACTATAAACACTTTTAAAGATATAATAAATAAATTAGATGGAAAAAATATTTATATAACTATTGATTTAGATGTTTTAGATCCATCAATATTTCCTGGAACAGGAACTCCAGAACCGGGTGGAGTAACATATAGAGAATTTAGAGAAATATTTACTATACTAAAGGAATCAAATACAAATATAGTAGGTTTAGATATAGTTGAATTAAGTCCTGACTATGATAGTACGAATGTATCTACGGTTGTGGCTTGTAAAATATTAAGAGAACTTTCTCTTGTAACAGCGGATAATATAAAAAGTAAAAGAAAGGTGAGATGAAAAATGGCAAGACATTTATTTACTTCAGAATCAGTAACAGAAGGACATCCAGATAAAATATGTGATCAAATATCAGACTCTATATTAGATGCATTATTAGAAAGAGATCCACATGCAAGGGTAGCTTGTGAAACAACAACTACAACTGGATTAGTATTAGTAGCAGGAGAAATAAGTACTAATACATATGTAGATATCCCTAAATTAGTAAGAGAAACAGTAAGAGAAATAGGGTATGATAGAGCTAAATATGGATTTGACTGTGATACTTGTGCAGTAATAACTACAATAGATGAACAATCAGGCGATATAGCTATGGGTGTTGATGAAGCCTTAGAAAATAGAGAAGGTGAAACAACAGAAGATGAAATAGAAAAAGTTGGAGCAGGGGACCAAGGTATAATGTTTGGTTTCGCTTGTAATGAAACAGAAGAGTTAATGCCACTTCCAATATCTTTAGCTCATAAGTTATCTAGAAGATTAACAGAAGTTAGAAAAAATAAAACTTTAGAGTACTTAAGACCGGATGGAAAGACTCAAGTTACAGTAGAATACGATGGAAACACTCCTGTTAGAGTTCATACTATACTTATATCAACTCAACATGGAGAAGAAGTTACTAACGAAACAATAAGAAAAGATTTAATAGAGCATGTTATAAAAGCTGTTATACCAGCAGATTTAATGGATGAAGAAACTATAATATACATCAACCCAACAGGAAGATTCGTTATAGGAGGCCCACAAGGAGATACAGGTCTTACAGGAAGAAAAATAATAATAGATACTTACGGAGGATACTCAAGACATGGTGGAGGAGCATTCTCAGGAAAAGATCCAACAAAAGTTGATAGATCAGCAGCTTATGCAGCAAGATATGTAGCTAAAAATATAGTAGCAGCAGGACTAGCAGATAAATGTGAAATAGAGTTAGCCTATGCAATAGGTGTTGCTAGACCATTATCAGTATTTATAGATACTTTTGGAACTGGAAAAGTTGAAGAATCTAAATTAGTAGAATTAGTAAATAAACACTTCGATTTAAGACCAGGAGCAATAATAAGAGACTTAGACTTAAGAAGACCTATATACAAGCAAGTGGCAGCTTATGGTCACTTTGGTAGAACAGATATAGATTTACCATGGGAAAGAACTGATAAAGCAGAGCTATTAAGAAAAGAAGCATTAGGACAATAATAAATAGAGAGGTAATCTTTTAAAAGATTACCTCTTTATTTATTATTGATTCCAATGATTTCATCATAAAAATAGGCTAAATAATATAAACCTTAATATTATTTAGACAAGTAGTTAATATTTATATAGTAAACAAGCATATATATGTAATGAGATTTAATATCTATAAGGAGGAATTACTATGGGAGGTAAAAGTAGTATTAGTGAGATAATTAAATTTGCAGGAACATATATATCTGTATGTATAGGGTCTGGATTTGCTACCGGACAAGAAATAATGCAATTTTTTTCAGCACATGGGATAGTTAGTATATTGTCAAATTTAATATGTATGGGTTTACTAGCATATTGTGGATCTAGTTTATTAGAAATCGGGAAAACTCAAAAACTAAGAAGTAGCAATGATATATTTACATATTTATGTGGAAATTATATAGGTGGATTTTTTAAATTATTTATGCCTATATTTTTCTTTTGTAGCTTTATGGTTATGATATCAGGGGCAGGAGCATCTATAAATCAATATTATGGGATAGATAAACAAATAGGTTCCATAATAATAGGATTGCTAGCATTAGTATCTGTACTTATGGGAATGAATAAGGTTATAGATATCTTGGGTAATATAGGTCCAATTATAGCTATAATGTCAGTAGGAGTTGGAGTAGTAACTATTGCAAGAAATTATGAATCTCTTTGTGCTGTTAATCAAATATTAACAACGATAGATGTTACTAAACCAGTAGATCACTGGTTAACTACAAGCATAATATACACAGGACTAAACCTAATAATAGCTACACCATTTTTAGTTGGAGTAGGTTCTACAGCAAAAAAGAAAAGCAGTTGTATATGGGGAGGCATTATTGGTGGAGTATTATTTATGGCAGCTGCTATAGCTCTTAATTTAGGAATAATGTCTGATATAGAAAATATATACATAACTGAAATACCTACTTTATACATGGCTGACAAAATTGGTCCAATCGTAGGGGCTATGTTCTCACTTATGTTAATTGCGGGAATATATACAACTGCAGTTCCGTTACTATGGACTGTATGCACAAGCTATTTTAAGGAAAAGAGTAGTAAGTTCACAGGCATAGCAATATTTTGTACTGTATTAGGAATAATCGGAGGAAGATTACCTTTTGCAACACTAGTAAAACTTATATATCCACTATCAGGTATGTTTGGAGTTATAATACTAATATCCATATTTGTAAATAAGATAAAAAATAATGTATTTGGTATTAATATTAAATATAAAGGTTTATAATATTTGATATAATAAATACATAATTAAAATACTAAGGAGAAAGATATGACAAAACAGCTAGAAATAGATTATGCATTTGGATATGTTTACGACAAAAGCAAGTTAGTAGTAATGTATCCAGTAGGAAGTAATATAATAGATGAAAACGAATATGAGATGGAAGTTGAAGTTGCTTTCTTAGAAGATGGAATAGAGGTTGCATTTGAAGAAAGTGACATAAAAGAAGCAAATGATACTATAAAACCATTAGAAATGTTTTTGATGAAACCAAGCAAAATAATACCATTTGTAACAAGTATAAAAGACTATGAAAGTAAAGAAGAAAATAAAAAATTATTAAAAGAATTTGATGAAGAATATAAAGTAAAGGAAAGTTACATAAATAAAGGATATGAGATAAGAGATGTATATCATGTATTTGAGAATGTGGTAAAATATATACCTCAAGAAAATTTAGATACTTTAAACATATTAAAAATAGAAAAAGAAAAATTTGATATGGACAAATTCATAGAAACTACTAAAAATAATTTAGATGAGGCTATAAACAGTGAATTAATACCTGTTAATATGGAAAAAAGTAACCTAACAAATAGATTATTCCTTAAAACATCAAAAGATACAAGTGCTAAATATGTAGTATTTGGAACAGATATAAGCACATATTCAGAAGGGATACTTTGTGCAAACAAAGAAATAATAAAAGATATGGATTTAGATATGGGAGATCTTGAAGTATCAAATACAAAAGATGTTGGATATCTTATAGAAGAAGTTGATGGATACCTAACATTTAAAATATCAAATTATAATAGTCAAACACCTAATGGAAATCAACTAGCACAAATAGTAGATTATAGCGGCGTATTTAAGAAAATGATGATTGATTTTATAGGTCAATTTATAAAATAAAGAATATATTTACATAAATAAAAAATAGAAAAAGTGTCTAGATTTATAGATACTTTTTCTATTTTTAATAAAAAAATTAAACATTATTAAAATATAAAGTAAGTTAAATAATAATTTTTCAAAAGTTTATCTATTATCATGTATTAATAATAAATAAGCTCCACCAGCTAGTTGATTATTACAATCTATTCTTCCAACTAAATCATTTCCCTTAGATATATAACCATCAGAGTCAACTTTACCAATAGGCGAATTATTTATATGGTGAGAATGAATAGTACCATCTTCTTCTACTCTCCCAATTGGATTATCACTAAGATCATACATAACATTATCACAAACTTTACCAATAGGACAGTCATGATATAAATGATTATGGACAATGTTATTAGCATCTAATCTTGCAACAGGTCTAGCATTATAAGGAAATCTAACCATTTCAAACATACTTATCACACCTCTCAAAATAAATGTAAAGATTTTGAAAATTAATACAATAATAAAATTCTATATTTATTAACTTACACCTTTTAAATAAAACAAAAATACATAATACATGAATTTAGGTATAAACAACAATATATATAAAATATATTTCTTAAAAAGGTTTTTGATACATATATTTTTATATAAATTATTTTTATAAAGGAGATTATATGTATACTGAATATATTAAAAGAAGGATAAAAGATATAGAGCCTTGGTTAATAGAGGTGAGGAGAGAATTTCACAAGTATCCAGAATTATCATTAAATGAATATAATACTAAAAATAGAATATTAAATTACTTAAAAGAAATGAATATAGAGTATACAGAATTTGAAAAACACAACGGAGTTATGGCTTACATTATAAAACCAGAAAATAAGATAACTATAGGAATTAGAGCTGACATGGATGCGTTACCAATAAATGAAGAAAACGAAATTAATTATAAATCAAAAAATAAAGGTGTAATGCATGCTTGCGGACATGATGCTCATATAGCTATGCTACTTGGAGCATGTAAGATTTTAAATGATATGAAAGATAAGTTACATGTAAATGTAAAATTTCTATTTCAACCAGCAGAGGAAACAGTAGGAGGAGCAAAATTTTTAGTAGAAGATAGATGTATGAAAAATCCAGATGTAAATTATATGTTTGGATTACATGTAATGCCATATTTAGAGACTGGATATATAGAGACAAAATATAATATATTAAATGCAAGCACTGATAGTTTAAAAATTATTATAAAAGGTAAAAAATCTCATGGAGCATACCCAGAATCAGGAAAGGATGCTATAGTAGTAGCTTCTAGTATAATTTTAGCACTACAAAGCATAGTAAGTAGAAATATATCACCATTAGATAGTGCAGTTTTGACAATTGGCAAAATTATGGGAGGAGAAGCTCAAAATATTATATGTGAAGAGGTTTCAATGAATGGAATATTAAGAACAATAAACAAAAATACAAGAAAAGAAATGATAAAAAGGATAGAAAATATAGTATCAGATATATGTAGAGCATTTGATTGTAAAGGAGAAGTATTATGGGGAAGCGATGGGTATCCTCCTGTAGTAAATGATGATTATCTAGTAGATATAGTAGCTGAAAGTACAGAAAAATTATTTGGAAAAGATAGATTTATACTAAAGGAGAAGCCATCTTTAGGAGGAG
This sequence comes from Romboutsia hominis, assembly GCF_900002575.1. NCBI lineage: Bacteria > Bacillati > Bacillota > Clostridia > Peptostreptococcales > Peptostreptococcaceae > Romboutsia > Romboutsia hominis. The sequence goes on from NZ_LN650648.1 coordinate 432,162, forward strand.
AAGATTTTTCTTATTATTTAGAAGAATGTAAAGGTGTTTTTTATCATATCGGTTGCAGGAATAGTAATCAAGAGGTTACTCAGCTTCATACTTCTACATTTAATATAGATGAAAGATGCTTAGAAGTAGGAACTCTAATGCATATAGCAAATGTTTTATATTTTAATAAAAATTAATTATAAAATTTTGTATATAGAAAAATTAAATAGTTAAACTTAAAAAATAAAATTTAAATTTATTTGTTGTTTTATATATTGACAACTATGTATAAAAATGTAATAATAAATAAAAATGAAAACAAAATAATACTAAATCAGCTTTAAAATAGTCCAGAGAGACTAAAAAGATATTAATGTTTACACTAGTAGTATAGAAATTACTATCCTTTTATCATGCTGATAAAAGGATTTTTTTATGAAATAAAAAAGTTTTATCTTTGGACAACTTAAAAAGGCGGGGTTTTGAATAAAACTAGGAGGATTTATCATGACATTTAAAAAGTTAGTATCATTAGCAACTGTAACTGTATTATCAGCATCATTATTAGTAGGATGTTCAGGCGGAGAAAGTGAAAAGAAAGATGATGGTAAATTAAAAATAGCTATGGTAACAGATGTAGCAGGAGTAAATGATCAATCATTTAATCAATCTGCATGGGAAGGTCTAGAGAAGGCAAAAAAAGATTTAGGAGTAGATGTTACATACTTAGAATCAAAGCAAGATTCAGACTATGCAAGTAACATAGAAACTTTAGTAGACCAAGATACAGATTTAATACTAGGGGTAGGTATGAAATTAGCACCAGCTATAGAAGAAGCAGCTAAAATGTATCCAGACCAAAAGTTTGCTTTAATAGATGAAACATATAAAGAAGTACCTAAAAATGTAGAAGCAGTGCAATTTAACTCAGAACAATCTGCATATTTAGCAGGTATAGTTGCTGGTAAAATGACTAAGACTAATAACGTAGGATTTATAGGTGGTATGGAGTTACCAGTTATAGAAGCATTCCAATATGGATATATGGCAGGGGTAAAAGCTACAAATCCAGAAGCTAAAATACAAGTTCAATATGCAAACTCATTTACAGACCAAGCAAAAGGTAAGGCTATAGCTAAGCAAATGTATTCTCAAGGTGCTGATATAATATTCACTGCAGGTGGAGATGTTGGTACTGGAGCTATAGAAGCTGCCAAGGAAGAAGGTAAATATGCTATAGGTGTTGATAGAGATCAAAGTTCTCTAGCGCCTAAAAATGTATTAACTTCAGCTATAAAAAGGGTTGACGTTGGTGTATATGATGTAGTCGAGAAGTTAAAAGAAGATAAGTTTGAAGGTGGAACAACAACAATATATGGCCTAAAAGAAGGTGCTGTTGGATTACCTGAAAGTACTAAAAACTTAGTACCACAAGATGTAATGGATTATGTAAATCAACAAATTGAAAAGTTTGAAAAAGGTGAATTAAAAGCACCTAAAAATGAAAAAGAATATAATGAAATGGTAAATCAATAGAATAATTTTTAATCTACTATAACTATAAAAATAGAGCTATCTTATAAGATAGCTCTATTTTGTATTTATTAATATTAAGCTAAGCCTAATATGTTAAATAAACAAGTTGTCATAAAGCAAATTGTAAATGCTATTACAGTAGGTAGTAAAAATCCGATTAAAGTCCATTTAGCACTACCTGTTTCCTTTTTTATAGTAATTAAGGTAGTAGCACAAGGCCAATGAAGTAAGCTAAATAACATAACATTAAGTGCTGTTAGATAAGTCCATCCATTATCTCTTAAAACTGTTCCTAAAGCTGAAAGTTCATCTAATTCAATCATTGAACCTGTAGCCAAATAAGACATTAGTAAAACTGGTATGACTATTTCATTTGCAGGTAAACCAAGTATAAAGGCCAAAAGAATAAATCCATCAAGACCTATAAATTTAGCTATTGGATCAAGGAAATTTGCTACATGAACTAGAATACTCATGTCTCCTATATAAATATTAGCAAATACCCATGTCACAATACCAGCAGGTATGGCAACTATAATTGCTCTGTATAAGACAAATAAAGTTCTATCAATAATAGATGTATATAAAACTCTTCCTACTTGAGGAGTTCTGTATGGTGGAAGCTCTAGTGTAAAAGTAGAAGGAACTCCTTTTAATAGTGTCTTTGACAACCCATAAGAGACTAAAAGTGTTATTAATATACCAAATACTACTATCAAAGCAATGCAAAGAGCAGTTACTATACTTGTAGAAGTGGAACTTGCAATGGCTGAAGAGAAAAATATTGTAGCTACAGCAATCAAAGTTGGAAATCTACCATTACAAGGAACAAAGTTATTGGTAAGTATTGCAATTAGTCTTTCTCTTGGAGAATCAATTATTCTACAACCTATAACACCAGCAGCATTACAACCAAATCCCATACACATAGTAAGACATTGTTTACCATGACAACATGCTTTTTTAAATAAATGATCTAAGTTAAATGCAACTCTAGGAAGATACCCAAAATCCTCAAGTAAAGTAAATAGTGGGAAAAATATTGCCATAGGTGGCAACATTACAGAAACAACCCAAGCCAGAGTTCTATACATACCAAAAGTAAGCATTTCATTTAACCAAACAGGTAGATGTATAGTTTCTAAAAAATTATATATATGTGGTTCTATACCAAAAAGTACATTAGATATCATCTGTGAAGGATAGTTTGCACCTTGTATAGTTAACCAAAGTATAAAAGCAAGACACAATAGCATTAAAGGAATTCCAAATACTTTAGATGTAATAATCTTATCTATTTTATCATCTCTCTTGTACTTTATATCACTTTTTATATTTATAGATAAATTATATAGTTCAGAAGCATATTCATAATTAGTCTTACTTATACTATCTCTTATTGATTTTTTATCTATATTTAGTGGAAGTTTTGATTTAATTAAATCAATTGATTTGTTACAGTCACCATCTACATAGTCATTCATAGATTTATAAATACTATTATCTCCATCAATAAGCCTTAAAGCAAGCCATCTAGATTTTATAAAAGGAATATATTCTTTTAAGTCTTTTTCTATAATACTTACATAACTCTCAATTTCTTTATTATATTTTATAATTTTATTATTATACTCGTATTGATTTAATACTACTTTATCTAAAGTACATAAAAGTTCATCAATTCCTTTTTTATTTCTAGCTGATGTCAAAACAACAGGTATTCCTAGATATTTTTCTATTTTGTCCTTATTAATAGAAATACCTTTTTTCTCAGCTTCATCAATTAGATTTATGCAAAGTATAACTTTATCAGTTAATTCCATAATTTGAAAAACTAGATTGAAATTTCTTTCTAAAGATGTAGCATCAGCAACAACAATAACTGCGTCTGGATTTCCAAAACAAGCAAAATCCCTAGCCACCATTTCTTCCTGTGATGCAGCAAATAGAGAGTAAGTACCTGGTAAATCTACTAAAGCATATTCTTTATTATTGTATTTAAAATCCCCACGAGCAGTGCAAACTGTTTTACCAGGCCAATTGCCAGTATGTTGCTTTAAGCCGGTTAAAGTATTAAAAACAGTACTTTTACCAGTGTTAGGGTTACCAGCTAAGGCAATGACATACTGGTTGGGCTTTCTTTCAATGTCAAACATATCTTTTAAGGATTTTGCTTTTGTAGAGTCATGAGTTAAACCCATAATAAATCCCCCCTTTATAAAACTAAAAATTAAATTCTAGAAACAATAATGTTATCTCCCTCTTCTTTTCTAAGGGCTATTTTTGCTCCTCTTATATCGTATACTGTTAAATTATTTTTAGGTCCTTTTCTTATAACATGAACTAATGCACCATCTGTAAGACCTAGAGCAAGCATTCTTTCTCTTATATATCCATCAGTTAAAAGTTGTTTAACTATAACTGTAGAGTTTATATCTATATCACTGAGCTTAGTCATAATGCACCTCCATAAAATTCAAACTTAGTCTAAGCTAACTTTCACACTAAATACTATGAAAAAATTATAAGAAATGTTACATAAAAGTACTATTAAAAATAGGCATTTAATATATTTAATATAAGACACATAGGAGGTTAAAACAATGAATAATGAGTATTACACATTTAATGAATATATAAAAAATAATAAACTTAGTCCTAGCGAAGAAGACTATATTGAGATGATATATAGATTATATCTAGAAAATAAGAAAATTAAAGTTGCTGAAGTTGCATTAGCGCTAAATGTAAAAATACCATCAGCAAGTAAGATGGTAAAAAGGCTGAGCGGTAAAAATTTATTGGAACATGAAAGATATGGATGTATAAATTTAAGTCGTGAAGGCAAGAAAATTGGAGAAAAATTATTAAAAAGGCATGACACTATAGAATCGTTTTTAAAAATTATAGGTGTTCAAAATAATCTTCATGAAGAAACTGAAAAAATTGAACATACTATTAGGGAAGAAACATTAGAAAAAATAAGTTTATTAGTAGGATTTTTAGGTGAAAATAAATCTATATTGAAAGAGTTTAAAGACTATATATTAGAAAAGGCGATGCATATTAATAAAAATAACTAATAATTAAATATATATTGTTAAAAATAACTTATAGAATGATTGAATACAAAATATTAAATTTAACATAAATTGAACAAAAGAAAAGGAGACATACTTTATGAATAAGGATAGCATAAAAGTTATTCCACTTGGAGGTCTTGGAGAAATAGGAAAAAATATAACTGCGATAGAGTATAATAATGAAATAATCATTATTGATTGTGGGATATCTTTTCCGGATGAAGATATGTATGGAGTAGATTTAGTTATACCAGATATACGATATCTGTTAGATAAAAAAGATAAAGTAAAGGGAATGTTTTTAACACATGGACACGAAGACCATATAGGAGCTATACCATATATATTAAAACAGTTAAATATACCAGTATACGGAACGAAACTTACAATAGGACTAGTAGAGAATAAGTTAAAGGAACATGATTTGTTAAATCATGTAGATTTAAACCCTGTAAAAGCTGGTCAAAGTATAAAATTAGAAAATATGAAAATAGAATTTATCAGGATGACTCATAGTATAGCCGATGCGTGTGGATTAGCCATACACACACCTTTAGGTATAATACTTCATACAGGAGACTTTAAGATAGATTACACTCCTATAGATGGGCGAATGACAGATTTAAACAGAATAGCTACACTGGGCAAAAAAGGTGTACTACTTTTAATGGCAGATAGCACAAATGTTGAAAGAAGTGGACATTCTATATCTGAAAAAACTATAGGAGAAACATTAAATAGAATTTTTACAAATGCTAAAGGAAGAATAATTGTAGCTACATTTGCTTCTAATATTCATAGAATGCAACAGATAGTAAATGCATCTGTAATGCAAAATCGTAAAGTAGTATTTAGTGGGAGAAGTATGGAAAATATATCTCAAGTAGCTATGGAACTAGGATATTTGCATATACCTACAGAATACATAGTAGATATAGATGATATAAGTAAGTATCCAAATAATGAAATAACTATAATAACAACAGGAAGCCAGGGAGAACCAATGGCGGGTCTTTCTAGAATAGCTTATGGATCACATAGAAAGATAATTATAGAACCAGACGACTTTTTTATAATATCTGCATCACCTATACCTGGTAATGATAAGTTAGTTTCTAGGGTTATAAACCAATTATTTAAAAAAGGTGTAGATGTTATATATGAGGATTTAGAAGAAATCCATGTGTCAGGACATGCCTATCAAGAGGAGTTAAAGCTTATTCATAGCTTAGTTAAGCCTAAGTACTTTATGCCAGTACACGGAGAATATAGACACTTAAAACATCATAAAGATTTGGCTATAAAGTTAGGAATGAAGCCTCAAAATGTATTTACCTTAGAAACTGGACAAGTGTTAGAAATAACTAATGAAGGGGTAAATGCAAATAAAAGAGTTCATACAGGGGTTATATTTGTAGATGGTTTAGGAGTTGGTGATGTAGGAAATATTGTACTTAGAGATAGAAGAGATTTAGCTAAAGATGGAATGGTAACTATTGTAGTTGCTATAAATAGAGATAGTTATAGTATAGTAGCAGGTCCAGACGTAATAACTAGAGGATTTATATACGCTAGAGAAGCAGAGGATTTAATAAATAAAATAAAGGAGGTATCAAAAGAAGAGATAGAAAAATGCCTAGAACAAGAAATATTGGAGTGGCAAATACTAAAAACAAATATTAAAAGATCCATAGAACAATTGCTATACCATAAAACTAAAAGAAGACCTATTGTTTTCCCTATAATAATGGAAGTATAGTATATAAAGATATATTAAATAATATAACAAAAAATTAAAAAGCCTTCTATTTGTTTATTTTAAACTAATAGAAGACTTTTTAATTTTTTACTACTTATTAGAGTTAGAAAGTGCTTTTGAGTACCACTTTAAAGATTTAGTATAGTCTTTTTCAATACCAAGTCCATCTTTATACATATTAGCTACTTTTATCTGTGCATATCCGTTCCCACCTTCAGCTAATTTAAGGTATATATCAAATGCTTTAGTATAGTCGATTTTACCTAAAGTCCCATTATAGTAGTTATCAGCATCTATTAGTCTTTTATCCTCAATATCATCGCTAAAATTAGAATTTTCAATAACTAACTCTTCAAAGTTGCCAAAATCTTCAATAGTGTAAGGAATATTAATATCATTATTCATATTTATATTAGAAAAATCTAAGATATCATTATTAATCCAATAATTTAATGCTTTATTATAGTCTTTATTTTCTCCATAGCCATTATAGTATAAATAGTCCAAAACATCTTTGGCTAATATATAGCCTAAATCGACAAGTTTCTCTAAATAGGCATGAGCTTTACAATAGTCTTTTTTATCTTCAGAGAAAACATAGATTAATGCTAGGTTAAACATAGCAGTTAAATTTCCTAAATCCTTAGCCTTTTCAAAGTAATATACACTATCTTCTAAATTTTTATTTACCCCTTCTCCATTAAAAGATAAAACACCGAGCATGTTAAAAGCTTCAGCTATATTAAAAGTGGAAGCTTTTAAATATAAACCAAATGCTTTTTTAAAATTTTTTTCTACATCTAGGCCATAATAGTATATATTTCCTAAATTAAAAAATCGAATCCCATTATTTATATATTTATTTTCTGTATTTATAAAACTCAAATATATCTCCTCCAATAAAGTTACATAAGACTTTAACACTTATTATATTACTAAATATAATATGAATGAAATTTATAAAGGGTGAATTAAAATATACTATATGTAGGACTATAGTGGAATTGTTTACGATATAGAAATTACCATATAAAATGAAAAAGGTTAAGGTTATAGGCATAGCTGAGAATTATGTATCTCATTATGTTTAGATGTTTAACAAATACTATATAAAGTTTAAATTATGTAGTTATTATAATGACAGTATCAATAGGAGCTTTAGCCTTTATGCTTCTTTATAAACTGGCAAATGTAAATATTTCAGAAATAATGAGAAAAGTAATTACGATAAAAGTCTTGGGATTTTATGATAATGAGGTAAGTATTTATATACAGAGAAAGTACAATGTTTGGTAGAATAGCAGGTTACAAAAGTTATATAATTGCATTTATATTTAAAATAGTATTATGATTAATTATCAATATATCCATGTATCATAATTAAAAAATGTAGAAATAGTGGAATTTCTCAAATCTGTCGATTAATGATGTAAATTGCAAATATAAAATTATATCAAAAATAAACCGTCCTACATAATATATCTTAAGAGTATAAAAACTCTAGAATATAAATGACAACAGGAGGTAAATATATGAGTAATATGTTAGACAGATTCTTTGGAGGCTGTGAAGGTGGATTTGGAGCATGGTGGATAATAGTACTATTTTTCTTATTCCTAGCATTTGGAGATGTATGGTGTGAAATAGATATATGTTCATGGATACCATTTTTAATATTATTATTAATAATATGTGGACAAGAAGGATTCTTTGATTGTTAAATTAAACTAAATATAATTAAATTAAAAAGCTAAGAGTAAAATCTTAGCTTTTTAAATTATTTTAAAACAAAACTTAAAAAAATAAGTATTTTTGCTGATTTACTTGTATATTTTAATATATTTGTGAATACTTAATATATATAAATATATATATTAAAAATACAAAAAATAATCTTGAAATATTGAAAAGTTGAATGTATAATATAACCTTAAAGTGAAAATAAGAGAAAAAATATTACATTTTTAAACAAATTTCACTAATACGAATAAAAATATATATAAAAATACGGTTATCAAAAATTAAATAATTTAGTGAGGTGCAAAGATGAAGATAGGATTCGATCACAAGAAATATCTAGAAGAGCAATCAAAATATATCTTAGAAAGAGTTAATAATTTTGACAAACTTTATTTAGAATTTGGTGGTAAGCTAATAGGAGATTTACATGCTAAAAGAGTATTACCAGGTTTTGATGAAAATGCCAAAATAAAAGTACTTCAACACATAAAAGAAAAAGTAGAAGTTGTGATATGTGTTTATGCAGGAGATATAGAAAGAAATAAGATAAGAGGAGACTTCGGTATAACTTATGATATGGAAGTTCTAAGACTTATCGATGATTTAAGAAGTTACGAATTAGATGTAAACAGCGTTGTTATAACAAGATATGAAGGACAACCTGCTACAACAGTTTTCATAAATAAATTAGAGCGTAGAGGAATAAAAGTATATAAGCATGCCCCAACAAAAGGTTACCCAACAGATGTTGATACAATAGTAAGTGATGAAGGATATGGAGCAAATCCATACATAGAAACTACTAAGCCTATAGTTGTTGTTACAGCTCCAGGTCCAAATAGTGGTAAGCTTGGTACTTGTTTAAGTCAGTTATACCATGAAAATAAAAGAGGAAATGCTGTTGGATATTCTAAATTTGAAACATTCCCAGTATGGAATGTACCTTTAAAGCATCCTTTAAATATAGCTTATGAAGCAGCTACAGTAGATTTAAAAGACGTAAATATGATAGACTCGTTCCATCTTGAAAAATACGGTGAAATGTCTGTAAACTACAATAGAGATTTAGAATTATTCCCAGTTCTTAAAAAAATAATCGAAAAAATAACAGGAAAAGAATCTATATATCAATCACCAACAGACATGGGTGTTAATAGAGTTGGATTTGGTATAGTAGATGATGAAGTTGTACAAGAAGCATCTAGACAAGAAATAATAAGAAGATATTTCAAGACTGCTTGTGAATACAAAAAAGGACAAGTTGATAAAGGTGCTTTTGAAAGAATACAAGTTATAATGCAAGGACTTAACTTAAAGCCAGAAGATAGAACAGTTGTTATGCCAGCAAGAGAGTACAGCAACAAATTAAAAGAAGCTGCAAATAAAAATGATATGTGCCCAGTTGTTGCAATAGAATTAAATGATGGGGTAATACTTACAGGTAAAGGTTCAGAATTAATGGATGCAACTGCAGCAGCAACATTAAATGCTATAAAACATTTAGCAAATATAGATGATGAATTACATCTAATATCACCAGCTATACTTGAGCCAATTGTAAACTTAAAAACTAAAACTTTAGGAAGTAGAAATCCAGAGTTAAGTTGTGAAGAAGTTTTAACTGCACTTAGCATATGCGCTGTTACAAACCCAACTGCACAAGTTGTACTTGACAAATTACCTTTATTAAAAGGAGCTCAAGCACACTCAACAACTATATTAAGTAAAAGTGATGAACAAACATTTAGAGAACTTGGAATAGATGTAACATCTGATCCAGAGTATCCATCGCAAAATCTTTACTACGCAAATTAAAAATTGATATAAAAAATCAGACCATATTACAAATAGTAGTATGGTCTTTTTGTATACAATTACAAAATAAAAATAAATATAAAAATACGGTCATCAAGAACTAAAAATAACTTAGTTCCTTGGAATAACTATTTTAAAGGTTTTTTCAAAAATTTGCAAGTTATTTTTTAAAAAACTTTAAATAATATATAAAAAGCAGAATTGAGGCAAATAAAATATAAAAATAAACCAAAATTAATGTAAGATATATATATAAATCAAGATTTAAAAGGTGATTAAATTGGTAGATAATAGAAAAATAATTCATATAGATATGGATGCCTTTTATGCATCTATAGAGCAAAGAGATAACCCAAGTTTAAGAGGGAAACCTGTGATAGTTGGAGGGAGACCAGAAAGTAGAGGAGTTGTAGCTACTTGTTCATATGAAGCTAGAAAATATGGGATTCACTCAGCTATGCCATCAAAAACTGCATATAAGAGGTGCCCATATGCATATTTCATAAGGCCTAGATTTGAAGAATATCATAAAGTATCACAAAAGATAAGAAATATATTTTATAGATATACAGATTTAGTAGAGCCTTTATCTTTAGATGAGGCATACTTAGATGTTACTAAAAATAAAAAAGGAATAAAATATGCAACACAAATAGCTAAGATGATAAAGAAAGATATTTTAAGAGAAGTTGGATTAACTTCTTCTGCAGGGGTATCTTATAATAAATTTTTGGCTAAGCTAGCATCAGACTACAAAAAGCCTAATGGATTAACGGTAATAACACCAGAAAATAAACAAGAATTTTTAGACAAGCTCCCAATAAACAAATTTTTTGGAGTTGGCAAGGTAACAGCAAAAACACTAAATAATTTAGGAATAAAAAATGGATATGATTTAAGGCAATTAGATATTAGTGAATTAGAATCAATATTTAAAAATAGAGGTTATGTATTTTATCAATTTGCAAGAGGCATTGATTATAGAGAAGTTAAACCGCATAGAGAAAGAAAATCAGTTGGTTCAGAAACTACTTTAAAAAATAACTTAAGTATAGATGATGAGGAAGTTTTAGAGATACTTTCACAAATATGTGAAGATGTATCACATAGACTATCATATTCTAATAATTTAGGAAAAACTATAACTTTAAAAATAAAGTATGATGACTTTAGTCAAATAACAAGGAGCTTAAGTTTAAGAAATCCAATATATAAAAAAGAGGATATTAGAACTAATGTATATGAATTATTAAAAAATGTGGATACTAAAAATAAACAGATAAGATTACTAGGAGTAACCGTATCTAATTTAGTAGATTCTAAAAAAGAATGCACAAATGTAACTATATTTGAATATATAAATAATATGAATAACAATACTAATTTAAATTAAAATCCATGAAAAGCATAATATGCTTTTCATGGATTTTTTAGTTTAAAGGTAAATGATAGTTATTACCAGATTTTAAGAGATTTCATATAATTTTATTTATTACTAAAAGGAGGCACTATGAATAGTAATCTAAGAGAAGTAAAAAAAATATTATGGATAATTTTATTTGCAAATTTAATCGTAGCTTTGTTGAAGATAATAATAGGAGGTTTTATTAAAAGTGCTAGTATGATGGCTGATGGATTTCACTCCTTATCAGATGGAGCGTCAAATGTGGTAGGAATAGTAGGCATAAGTATAGCCATAAAGCCTAAAGATAGAGAGCATCCTTATGGACATAGGAAGTTTGAAATTCTTGCAAGTATGTTTATAGGAGCTATGTTAACTCTGGTAGGAATAAATATAATCATAGAGTCTATAGATAGATTTAAAAATATTGTAGAACCATCAATTACAATTGAAAGTCTACTTATATTAATTTTCACATTATTTATAAATATATTGGTGAGTAAATATGAGTATAAAATGGGAAAAAAATTAAATAGTCATATCCTAATAGCAGACTCAATGCATACAAAAAGTGACGTGTTTGTATCGATAGGAGTTTTAATAACTTTATTTGGTATAAACATGGGTCTTCCTCCAATTATTGACCCGATAGTATCAGTAGTAGTAGCTTTATTTATACTTCATTCCGCATATGAAATACTAATATCGTCTATAGGCGTATTAGTAGATAAAGCTATTATAGATGAAAAAGTTATAAATGATATTGTAATTAGATTTGATGAAGTTAAAGATGTGCATAAAATTAGAAGTAGAGGAAGTCAAAATGATATTCATATTGATATGCATGTATTAGTAAATCCAAATTTAAGCACAGAAGAGGCACATATATTAGGTCATAAGATAGAAGATGTTATAAGAAAAGAAATAAATGAAAATTGTCAAGTTATAGTTCATACAGAACCTTATTATAACGATAGAATTAATGTATAATAGTTATAAATTATACTTAAAAAGGGAGAGAATATGTTAGAAATAATAGGGATGTCAGTTGAAGACGCTAAAACTATAGAAGCTTGTGGAGGTGATAGAATAGAACTTATTAGTGCGCTAACAGAAGGAGGTTTAACTCCAAGTTTTGCTACTATAGAAAAGGTAGTAAATAACGTAAATATACCTGTTAACGTTATGATAAGAAATCATGCAAATAGTTTTGTATATAGTGAGTATGATATAGAAATAATGGAAAAAGATATAGAGATAGCTAAAAGTTTAGGTGTAAATGGAGTAGTGTTGGGGCTTTTAGACAAAGAAAATAATATAGATGAAGTAAATCTACAAAGATTGCTTAAAAAATGTAAAGGAATTGATGTAACTTTCCATAAGGCTATAGATTTTACAAATGTGATTAAAAGTACTGAGATATTAAATAAATATAATATAACAAATATATTAACAGCAGGTGGTACTAAACGTATAGATTATAATATAGAAAAAATAAAGTCTATGATAGAAGTATCAAAAGATATAAATATACTACTAGGTGGGGGACTCAACTTTGAAAATATAAACACAATAAAAGAATTAACAAATGCCACGGATTACCACTTTGGGACAGCTATAAGAATTGATAATAGTCCTTTTGGTAGAATAGATGAAAATAAATTAAAAGAATTAATTAAAATAATAAAATAGACAATAAAATATAAAAGAGCAAAGAAGACATAATTGTTAAGTCTTACTTTGCTCTTTTTTTACTCCATTAATAACTCTTCTAAAGTTTCTATATCCAATATTTTAATTGTATCTTTTGAATAATCTATAAGTCCATCAGATTTCATTTTCATAAGCTCTCTAGATAAAGAAGGTCTAGGGATACCAAGCATTTCAGAAAGCTTTTGTTTTGTTATGCCAAGTTTTATAAATTTACTTTTCTGGATAGTATGTTGTGTAATTAGATAGTTACTTAGTTTTTGACGTATACTTGAAAAAGATAAATTTTTTATAGAATTATTAAGTTGTATAATCTTATTACTTAAGTCATTTAAAAACATATCTAAAAAATCTGGATTTTTAGTACAAAAGATTATAAATGAAGTTTTATGTATAAACATTATTTCACAATTACTAGATGCCATTATAGTAGCAGGGTACGCATTAGTATCTGAGAACGCTATAATTTCTCCAAAAAAGTTACCTACAGATAAAGAAGACATATGTATAACATTATTACTGGTTAATATACGTTTTACATCAATACTACCTTGTAATATTAATCCTACTTTGTCGCAAGGAGAACCTTCAATAGCTATAATATCATTTTTATTATATTTAGATATGGTATAAGTTGAATCTTTAAAAAAATGTAATGCTTCCTCTCTAGTTTTAAACAAAAAATCACCTACTTTTATATTTTTTTTATTAGTGTAACGTATGTTACAGAAATATATACTATTATAACATATAATTATCACATAAAATAAAGAGGAGGACATGAAATGGAAAATAAAATGTTTTGTTTTCAGTGTCAAGAAACAGCAGGATGTACAGGATGTACAAAATTTGGAGTATGTGGAAAATCACCAGATCTAGCAAGAATGCAAGATCTATTAATATATACAACTAAAGGATTATCAGAGGTTACTACTAGACTAAGAAATGAAGGGAAAAAAATAGATAGTACTGTTAACCATCTAATAACTATAAACCTATTTACAACAATAACTAATGCAAATTTTGATGATGAAATATTCTATGAAAGAGTAAAACAAACTTTAAAAACTAAAGAAGAATTATTATCAAAATTAAAGAACAAAGAAAATTTATCAGAAGCAGCGTTATGGAATGCATCAAATAATGAAGAATTAGATGCTAAAGTATCTGTATTATCTAAACTAAAAAACACGATACTAGGAAGTGGTAAGAAAGAAGTAGAAATAGATACAATACTAGACGAAAAATCAACTAAAGTTGGTGTATTAGCTACAAAAGATGAAGATATAAGAAGTTTAAGAGAACTTATAATATATGGATTAAAAGGAATGTCTGCATATATGAAACATGCTAATGCACTAGGTTATGATAGTGAAGAAGTAAATGCATTTATGCAAAGTACATTAGCTAAGACTTTAGATAACACTTTAACAGCAGATGATTTAGTTGCATTAACACTAGAAACAGGTAAGGTTGGGGTAGATGCAATGGCTTTACTTGATAGTGCAAATACTGGAACTTATGGACATCCAGAAATAACTAAAGTTAATATAGGTGTTAGAAATAATCCAGGTATATTAATATCAGGACATGATTTAAAAGACTTAGAATTATTACTTAAGCAAACAGAAAGAACAGGAGTAGACGTATATACTCACTCAGAAATGTTACCAGCTCATTATTACCCAGCATTTAAAAAGTATTCACACTTTGTAGGGAACTATGGAAATGCTTGGTGGAAGCAAAAAGAAGAATTTGAAAGCTTCAATGGTCCAATATTAATGACTACAAACTGTATAGTTCCTCCAAAGGATAGTTACAAAGATAGAGTATACACTACTGGAGCAGCAGGATTTGCTGGATGTACTCATATAAAAGGAAATTCAGAAGATGATAAAGACTTCTCACAAATAATAGAACATGCTAAAAGATGTAAAGCACCAGTTGAAATAGAAACTGGAGAAATAGTAGGTGGATTTGCTCATAATCAAGTATTTGCACTTGCAGATAAAATAGTAGATGCTATAAAAACTGGAGCTATAAAGAGATTCTTTGTAATGGGTGGATGTGACGGAAGAGCTAAGTCAAGAAACTACTACACAGAATTTGCTAAGGCTTTACCACAAGATACAGTTATATTAACAGCAGGATGTGCTAAGTATAAATACAACAAGCTACCTTTAGGAGATATAAATGGTATACCTAGAGTATTAGATGCAGGACAATGTAACGACTCTTACTCATTAGCACTTATCGCATTAAAACTTAAAGAAGTATTTGAATTAGAAGATATAAATGATTTACCAATATCATTTAATATAGCTTGGTATGAACAAAAAGCTGTAATAGTATTATTATCATTATTATATCTTGGAGTTAAAAATATACATTTAGGACCAACATTACCAGCATTCTTATCACCAAATGTTGCTAAGGTTTTAGTTGAAAACTTTGGAATAGGTGGGATAACAAATGTTGAAGATGATTTAAATATGTTCTTAGGAAACTAATTTTAATAAAGAAGATACCATATAAAATGGTGTCTTTTTTATATAAAATATTTTATGCTAAGCTAAAACTATTTATAACTCATACAGACGATACAATACACTTTAAAATATTAATGAAAAAAAATTTCATATTTACAGTAATAATTTGAGTTTTATGTAACATATGTTACATAAGTTTTACGAAAAATAGGATATAATAAGGTTAAATAAAATTTAAATAGATGTAACTTAACTTTATAAGAAAGGTAAAGTGTAGATATAGATGAGTAATTATGGGAATTTACAAAAAATAAGGGATGGTAAAAGAACATATGGAATAACTCCTCATATACCAGGAGGGTTTGTATTACCAGATACTCTTATAAAAATAGCTAATGTAGCTAAAAAATATAATGGAGTATTAAAAATAACATCAGGTCAAAGAATATTAATAACTAATTTAAAAGAAGAAGATCTAGATGATATATGGAAAGAACTTGATATGAAACCAGCAGTTACAAATCAATATTCTGTAAAAAATGTAGAGATGTGTCCAGCAAATTTTTGTAAAAGGTCAAAGTATCCAACGATAGGTATAGCTATGAGAATAAGTAAAAACTTTCATGGAATGCCACTTCCAAACAGAACAAAAATAGGAGTTGCGGGATGTAGAAATGCATGTACAAGTGTATATTCTAAAGACATTGGAGTTTTAGTAGATATTGATGGAACTTTCTTTGTATGTGCAGGAGGAAGTGCAGGTTTTTATCCAAGAATAGCTGATATAATAACTAAAAAATTATCAGAGAAAGAAGCATATACCTTAGTTGAAACTTTACTTAACTACTATAATGAGCATGGTCAAATGGGCGAAAAGTTAGGTGAATTCATAGATAGAATAGGTATAGAAAGTTTTAGAAAAGATGTATTAGAAATAGCAAATTTAAAGGAGGAATTATAATGATAACTAAAGATTCTATAATAGGAGATATAATAAAAGAAAAACCAGAGGCAGTAAAAATACTTATGGACTATGGTATGGGATGCTTAGGTTGCCCTTCAGCTGCAATGGAGAGATTAGAACAAGCTTGTGAAATACATGGAATAGATTTAGATGAGGTTTTAGCTAAGATAAATAGCCTTTAATATTAAAATAATAAATATATCAGTAAGAAATGTACATATATTTCTTACTGATATATGAAATTACCACACATATTATAAAGCTCTAAAATAGTCGAAAAAAGTATAAAAATTTAATTAAAAAAATAATGAAAACAGTTGCAAAAAAATGTTTAAAATAATATAATAGTATTGTGTTGATAAGGCGACATAGCCAAGTGGTAAGGCAGTGGACTGCAACTCCTTGATCCCCAGTTCGAATCTGGGTGTCGCCTCCAATTTAATATATGGGAATATGGCTCAGTTGGTAGAGCAATTGACTGTTAATCAATGGGTCACAGGTTCGAGTCCTGTTATTCCCGCCAATATGCTGGTGTGGCTCAACGGTAGAGCAGCTGACTTGTAATCAGCAGGTTGTAGGTTCGATTCCTATCACCAGCTCCAATTTGAATAACTCTAATCATATGATTAGAGTTATTTTTTTATAAAATAAAAAATATTTTAAAATTAAATAATTATGTATTATAATTAAAAGTATTAGTAAAATAGTATATATTTAAATTTGAAATAGTTGACAATGTAAACTTAAAATATAATAAATCTAGGAGGGAATTTGGATGAGTAATAATGTCACGGATTTGGGAAAGGGAAGCATTCCTAAATTAATATTTAAGCTAGCAACACCTGCAATAATAGCTCAACTAGTAAATGTACTATACAATATAGTTGATAGAATATTTATAGGGAGAATGCAAGGTGGAGATATAGCGATGGCTGGTGTTGGAGTTGCATTCCCAATAACATTAATAGTAGCAGCTTTTGCGGCTTTAGTAGGGATGGGGGGAGCTCCATTAGCTGCAATAAAAATGGGTGAAAAGGATAATGATGGCGCAGAAAAAATAATGAGCAATAGTTTTTCTACACTTGTACTGTTAGCAATATTACTAACTCTAGTATTTTTAGTATTTAAAGAACCATTACTTTGGGCGTTTGGAGCAAGTGAAGCTACTATAGGTTATGCAATGGATTATTTAAGTATATATCTAATAGGAACTATATTTGTTCTTGTTGCACTTGGTATGAATCCATTTATAAATACACAAGGTTTCGCAAAAATAGGTATGATGACAGTATCTATAGGTGCGGCTATGAATATAATACTTGATCCAATATTAATATTTGGATTAGATATGGGCGTTAGAGGTGCTGCTACAGCTACAATTATATCTCAAGCAATATCAGCAATGTGGGTACTAAGATTTTTACTAAGCGGTAAGGCAACATTAAAAATAAGAAAAAAATACTTAAAAATAGATTTTAGAATAATGGGAAGAGTAATGGGGCTTGGAGTTGCACCATTTATAATGCAAGCTACGGAGAGTTTAGTTTTAATAACATTAAATACAAAGCTTCAAATGTATGGTGGAGATTTAGCTGTAGGTGCAATGACTATAATGAGTAGTATAATGCAGATAATAATGCTTCCGACAATGGGAGTTACTCAAGGTTCTCAACCTATAATGAGTTACAACTATGGAGCAAAACAAATTGGTAGAGTTAAAAAGGCTTTTAAATTAACAATATTAATTACTTTAGGATATACGGCAACAATGTGTACAGCGCTTATGATAATGCCGGAGATGTTTGTTAGGATATTTAATAGTGATCCAAAATTAGTTGAAATAACAGTTTGGAGTATAAGGATTTATTTTGTTGGAATAACTATATTTGGAATACAAGTAGCATGTCAAAATACACTACTTGCGCTAGGGCAAGCTAAAATTTCTCTGTTTTTAGCATTACTTAGAAAAGTAATTTTATTAATACCATTAATATATATACTACCAACATTTATGGAAAATAAGTTATTTGCAGTGCTTTTAGCACAACCTATAGCAGATATAACGGCAGTTATAACAACAGCAATATGCTTTATGGTGTTTTATAAGAGAAATTTAAGCAATATAGAAAGTAAAAGTATAAACACTAATGATAAAGAAAGCTTAAATACAAATTAATAGAGTTAAAAAATCTCTTATGGATATATATATTTATAAGAGATTTTTTATTGTAAATAATTATTGTAATAAAATTGAATTTTCATTAAGGAGAGATATATGAAGTATAATAAAATCGTAAAGGGAAAATTTATAGAAAGGCCAAATAGATTTATAGCTTATTGTGATATAGATGGAAAAGTAGAAAAAGTACATGTTAAAAATACAGGGAGATGTAAAGAGTTATTAATAGAAGGTTGTACTGTATATTTAGAAGAAAGTGATAATCCAAATAGAAAGACAAAATATTCACTAGTTTCAGTTGAAAAAGGAAAACGTCTAATAAATATGGATTCTCAGATACCAAATAAAGTAGTATATGAAGCATTAGAGAAGGGTTTAATACAACTTCCTGGCCTTAATGAAGAAATAACCTATATTAAGCCTGAACAGAAATACCATGATTCAAGATTTGATATATATTTAGAAACTAAAAATAAAAAGGTGTTTATAGAGATAAAGGGAGTAACACTAGAAGAGAATAGTGTGGTGATGTTTCCCGACGCAAAAACTGAAAGAGGAGTAAAACATATAAATGAATTAATAAAAGCAAAAGATGATGGATATGAGTGCTATATATTTTTTTTAGTTCAGATGGATAATGTAAAATATTTTACTCCTAATAAAAAAATGCACTTTGAATTATGGGAAGCATTAAAAAGAGCAAGAGAAAAAGGTGTAAATATAGTATCCTATGATTGTAATGTAGATAAAGAAAGTATAGTCATAAAAGAAGCTGTAGAAGTTATTTTATAAAATAACATATTTTTAAAATTTAGCATATAACTTTAAAATGTTGTAAGAAAAATATAAGTATTTGAAATATTAATGGTATAATATTTGTATATGATATTTATTATGAAAGGAAGTTTATAACTATGACGAATAATTTATCAATGCAAGAACTTTTAGAACAACAAGAAAAAGAACTAAACAACATAAAAGTTGGGGAAACTATAAACGGTAAAATATCTAAGGTAAGTAATGACGGTGTTAGCTTAGAACTTAACTTTGGATTTGATGGGATAATACCTACAAACGAATTAAATCTTCCTAAAGGAAAATATACTAGTGATGTATATAATGTAGGAGATGAAATAAGTGCTGTTATAACAAAGGTTAACCATAAAGATGGAACGATACAATTATCAAAATTAAGATTAGATAAAGAAGCAGATATAAAAGAATTAGAAAAAATACATAATGAACATAGAATAATAACTGTTAATGTAAATAAAAACATAGAAAGAGGAGTATTTGCTACTTATAAAACGCAAACGTTATTTATACCAATATCTCAATTAGATACTAAGTTTGTAAATGATACAAAAGAGTATGTTGGACGTAATTTAGAAGTATATATAAAAGAGCTAGATTTAAAGAAAAATAGATTAGTAGCTAGTCATAGAGAAGTATTACAAGAAAGAATTGATAAAGAAAGAGAAGAAAGAAGAGCAAGAATAAAGGCGGAAAAAGAAGCTGAAAGAGCTAGAATTAAAGCTGAAAGAGAAGCTCATATAGCAAAAGTTAAAGCGGATAAAGAAGCTTTATTTGAATCTTTAGAAGTTGGACAAAAAAGAGACGGTAAAGTTGTTAAAATGATGCCTTATGGAGCTTTCGTTGATATCGGTGGAATAGAAGGTTTACTTCACCAAAACAATTTATCTTGGGAAAGAGTAGAGTCTGTAGAAGATGTAATTCAAGAAGGACAAGAAGTACAAGTTTATGTATTAGATATAGATAAAGAAAACAAAAAGTTTGCATTAGCGTTAAAAGATATAAACAATGATCCATGGGAATTAATAAAGCAAGAAGTGCAATTAGATGATATAATAACTGGAACTGTAGTTAGAACTATAGAAAAAGGCGCTATTGTTAAGATAAGAGAAGGTGTAGAGGCATTCTTACCAATATCTGAATTAAGTGAAGAAAGAGTTATGAGAGTTAATAATGTAGTAAATGTTGGCGATGAAGTTAGCGCTATGGTTATAGAATTTAAGCCAAAGAATAGAAAAATGATATTATCTATAAAAGAAGCTAATAAAGAACCAGAAGAAGATTACTCAGAATTTTTAGAAGTTGAAGAATCATTAGGTTCATTAGGCGAATTATTTAAAGATAAATTTAAAAATTTACAAAAATAACATTATATGAAGAGCCATGTTGTGAAACAATATGGCTTTAACTGTATATTATTAGGGGGATATAATATTTACACCGAGTAGTTCTAAGTTTGAAACGATGTTATTTATAGTATTTGATTTTTTGGGAATAATGAGTTTAGTAGTATTAGGATTAATTTTATTAATATTATTATGGTCTTTATTTAAGAAAATAACACAGTAAAAATTATAATTTATAGGGAGAATTTAAATGAAAGCATTAATAGATTTACATACACATACAATAGTAAGTGGACATGCATATAGTACAGTACAAGAAAATATACAATCGGCTATTGATAATGGATTAAAGTATTTAGGGTTATCAGAACATGCACCAAATATGCCAGGTGGACCACACCCATATTACTTCCATAATATTTATTGTATACCAAGAGAAGTTAATGGACTTAAGGTACTTAGAGGAATAGAAGCAAATATTGTAGATTTTGAAGGAAATACAGATGTAGATGATGACATGCTTACACATATAGATTATGTTATAGCTAGCTTACACACACCATGTATAGATGCTGGAAGTGTAGAAGAAAATACACAAGCTGTACTTAATGTAATGGATAAATCAAAAGTTAAGATAATAGGACATTTAGATGATAGTAGATATCCAGTTAATTATGAAAAAGTAGTAAAAAAGGCAAAGGAGAGAAACATAGCATTAGAAATAAATAATTCATCTCTAAAGCCGACGACTTTTAGACAAGGGGCTTGGGATAATGTAACTACACTACTTGAATGTTGTAAAAAATACAATGCAAAAGTAATACTTGGAAGTGATGCACATATATCTTATGATGTAGGTAAATTCCCATATTCTGAAAAGGTAATAAATGATGTGAAGTTTCCTAAAGAGTTAGTTATAAATTATAGTGAAGAAAGTATAATAGAGTTTTTAAATTTATAAATATATGATAGATTAAAGTTAAGTAAATTTAGGAAATAAAGAGTATAAAAGAAGGACAAACTATATTTAAAATATAGTATAATATAAGAGTAACACTTATTGATAAGTGTTACTTTTATTATGCTTTAATTTAAAGGAGAGAGTTGACATGGAGTATATTGCAAGGGTAGTATCTAATGTTGTTTGGCCTATGTTTATACCTTTTTTGCTTTTGCTTGGGACATACATATGTTTGCAAGTTTTTTTTAACATAAGGCAACGCATTACGACAAAGGGGAAAATAAATTACAAGTACATAATTCCACAGAGTACCGTAGCCTTGGGGACTATGATGGGAACAGGAACAGTCGTTGGTTTTTTAACTGGACTTAGTAAGCTTTCTATAAGTGGGCAAATATATGTTGAATCAATTGCTATATGGGCATTACTTGGATCGATAATATTAATACCTATATCATATTGTGAAACTTTAATATCTAAAGTTGTGAGAATGCAACCCAAAGAATATATAAAAGCATTTATATCAACTAAAGCATCAAAATTGTATGTTGCATCTTTAGTTTTATTATATATATTTGCTATAGGGGGAATACAGTTAAGTGGGATAGATGCAGTAGCAACTACTAGTATAAATAAAATAGTAAGTTTAGAATTTAATGAACTACAAAGATATATGTATATTGTTATTCCAGTAATAATTATATTAATAACCATTATACTTAAAAACAGACAGAGTATATTTTTAAGAATTTTAGTGACTATGGTAATATTATCATTTTCAACTTATTTATTATCATTTTTCATATTTCTTTATAAAACACAAGAGTATATACCTATATTTGTAGAGCGTATTATTATAGGATTTAAAAATCCTGTATCCGTGTTGTTTGGAATACCACTAGGTCTTATATTTGGACTTCAGAGAGTTATACAAATAGCAGAACCAGGTCTTGGAACACTTGCATTAGCATCTATGAAATCAAATGCTAAACCAAGGGAAGCTGCTTTAATATCTTCTATACTAACAACAGTACTTATTGTTATATCGGTATTAGTTACTTCATATATAGCATCTTATGGACTTAGTGAAGGAATAATAAATTTTTCAGTTAATGGATACGAGAAGCTAGTGTCATACTTTGATACTATAATTAGTGTAACGGGTAAATTTGGGATATTAATACTATTTACATTTATAGCTTTATCTGCATTAACCACCTTATTAGGAGGGTATCTTGTACTTATAAATGTAGCCAATTTTAATGTTAAAAATAATTATCTTGTTTATGTAGGTTTATTGATATTAGGAGGTGCATTATCTGTATTTAATGTAGAATTAGTATTTTTACTATTAGAGATATTATTATTTATATCAACATCTATTAATATTATGGCACTTGCTATGTTCACAGAGTTTGAATGGAAAAAATATAAAATAAGAAATTTAGAAATTAGGAAAGCTGCATAAAAATATGCATTAAATCATAATTAAATATAAAATAAAAATTAAAAAGGAGTGTATTTTATACACTCCTTAATTATTATTAAGCAACTCCTTGAGAAGAAGCATCTTTTTGTAATTTAGCTATTCTTTCTTTGTTTAACTTAGACATACCTATAGAAGCAGTTATTAAAGATACATAACATACAACTATAAATGTTAAAACGAATATCCAAGCTACGCTGTATCCCATTTTATCAACTAATAATCCAAATATTGATGAACCAGCAGCAAATCCTACTGCGAAGAATATTTGAACTACACCAAGTATAGCACCAAATTCTTTTTTACCGAAGAATGATCCTGCAAGTAAAGAAGGTCCCATCATGTAAGCGAATACTGATAATCCTTTTAAAGCCGCAAATATTGGAGCTAACATAGGTATTAAACCTGCATTCATTAGAGCTAAACAAGAAGTAGCAGCTAATGCAAAGGCAACCATAAGCCCTTTAGTTATACCTAATTTATCAAATATTACTCCACCAAATAAGTTTCCTCCAAGAGAGAATATAGCGAATGTAGAACCTACCATACCAACTATCATAGGATCAACTTTTAAGAAGTTCTTTAAGTAAGCAGGATATTGTACAGCAAGTACAGAAACATACATACCTAAGAAGAATAATCCTAAAGCAAATAACCAGAAGAATTTAACATTTTTAACTTCTTTTAAAGAGTATCCCCAATCAACTGAAACAGTACTTTGCTCTTTTTCTTCTTTTCCATTGTCTTTTTTCTTACCTCTAACTATTTCGCTATCATTCTTTGGCATTCTTAAGAATAATAAAGTTATAGGTATACCCACGATTAATGATAAAGCACCAAACATAAAGTATGATTTAGATATACCGAAATTAGTTAATGAATAAGCAGTCATACTTTGAAGGAATATATTACCTATAGATCCTCCAGCGAAAGCAAGTCCCATTGCCTTACCTTTTGATAGTTCATCGAACCATCCATTTATTAATAACGGAACCCCGATTGAAGATATAGCAGCTGTACCAACTTGAACTATACCAGCAACAAGGTAAAATTGCCATAATTCTTTACACATAGAGAATGCTAAGAATCCTCCACCTGAAAGTATAGAACCCATTAAGTACATTGTTTTAACACTAACTTTATTAAACATTGCTCCTATAAATGGAGATGCTATAGCAGATACAACTGTACCTAATGTAAATATTAATGAGAATCCAGCTTGTGTAAATCCATATCCTGAATCAGGAGATAGGATGTAAGCCATAAATTGTGGTTGGATATTTGCAGCAACTCCAAATGGTATAGCTTGTATAAGCATACATGCAACTACTATTAACCAACCAGTTGCGAATTTTTTACTTTTAGTGTTCATTGTATGATTTCTCCTTTGTTGTTGTTTTTTGTAAATAGACACATTAAAATGGATATAAATGTAAAATTTAAGGTTAAAATGAAATATATCCTAGAAAAAGGATATCATAAGTGATATATTAAAAACAAAGGAAGGTTGATGAACAAAATTGAAACTTGATTCAAGAATATTCAACAACTTCAATTAAAAATCAACTTTGATTAATTTATACTTAGTATGTTATTGTCAGATATACTATAAAATGGAGTCATAGTAATAAATAAAATATATAATAATATTAAGAAATCATAAAAGAATGAGCGAAAAAAAGGATGGTGAATAGGTTGAAAAATATTGCATTTGGTCAACTACTAGAAAAGTTACTTTATTTATCAAATCAAAAAAAGAGTACATTAGCAAAAGAGTTAGGATACGATATATCTTATATAAGTAAATGGATTAATGGGAGAAACCTACCAACTCAAAAAAGTATATCTAGTATATGTAAAATTACATCAGAGTTTATAGTTAAATCTTTAAATTCTACATCAAAGCAAGAACTTAAACACTACTTTGAAATAGAGGTAGAAGTAAAAGACGATACTGTATTAGCTCAATATATAGAAAGAAGTTTAAAAGAATCATATATGGTTACGGCACAAAAAAGTTCTTCTAATATATATAAGAATACACATTCTGAAGATAATTATAATAGTATGATGCATATAAACCCAAGGCTTAGAAAACAGTATTTAGCAAAGGATGCAATACTTCATATAAGTAAATCGAGTAAGCTAGATCTAATATTATCTGCAAACCTATATAGACTTAATGGAAATGATAAAGTTTCTATATCAGAAATGAAAACAGCGTTATATAGCATACAAAAAGACAAAGAAGTAAAAGCAAGGGTATTAACTGGGTTTGAAGGGAATCAAAATGATAAGGTACTAAATACACTACTTATAATTGACATGATAACAACATATCCTAATTTAGATTTTGAAGTATATAACTGTAATGTAGATAATAGTAACATTTTAGCTGTTATAAAGGATAGAATTTTCCATAGTGCCATATTTGCAAGTAATGGACAATGCTTATTTACAAATATGTCTAAAGAAAAGGCTATCATAGATGAAGTTTATTATAGTTTAGAAGAAATATTAAAAAATCAAGGTAAATTGCTTGTAGAGAAAGAAACTCCACTAGATTTATTAAAGAATAAAACTTATATACAATATATAATGGGGCAAGACTTAAAGTGGGTATTAGGAGTTATGAATGAATTCTTTATGCCATCTGATTTATTTATAGAAATTGCAGAAGATGTATTTGGAAATGACAAAGAGTTATTGCAAGAGTTGCGTCAAATAAATGCATTTTTACAAAATGTAACATATCAATCTAACATAAAGGTATTAATTTATGAAGCAAAACTAATGAAGTATATATCGACAGGAGAAATAACATTCTTTAATAAACCAGTAAAATTGACTTTAGAACAAATGGAGAGACATATAAAAAATATAGAAAAAATAATAAAAGAACATGAAAATATAGAAATTAAACTTATTGAAAATAGCTCCATAGAAGAATTTGATTCAGGTTTAAGTCCATCTATGTATTTATCTAAGAATCTAAAGTTAATAAAAACACATCCTATGGATGGGGTAAATGATTATGCAATTATTAAAGATAATGAATTCAAAAAAATATGCGATGAAGTATTTGATATTGTATGGAGTGAAAAAGAAAATATGCTAGTAAGTGAAAAAGAAGAAATTTTAGAAAAAATATCAAAAGCATTAGTTTACACTAGAATAATAAATGGTGAAATTAATTAATAATTTACTAGAAATTATGTTGACGAATTTCAAAAATATTTGAATTTGTTGAAAAAAGAAAATAAGGGTCAAAATAATTTATTGACTTAAATAATAAAAAATTGATATTGTAGTAACTGTAAATAGGCACTAACAAAATCATTAATGATCCAATAATTTTATATAGTTAATCTTAAAAGTTTTATAATTTTTATTTAAATCTTAAAACTGCTATAGATATACCGTTATTATTTAATTAATAAAATACGTAAGAATAGTCAGTTTTTTGATGGAAAAATACAATGGATAAGATTAACTTTTATAAATTGTTGTATTTCTTAATGAATGTGAAGCCTATTTTTTTTGTATATTTTAAAGGGGGAGATATACAAAAAACAAATAAAAATCAAAATAAATATTTACAAGGAGAACATAAAAGATGCTACATCAGTTAGAAGTTGCAATAACAAAAGTATCTGAAGCTATATGGCCAGTATTCTTACCATTTATATTAGTTGTTGGCGCTACAATGGCTATAAGAACAATCTTCATGATACAAAAACAAGCTACAAAGCCTGCTAAATTACAAATGAAAAATGTAATCGGGCCAGCTTCTATATCTTTAGGGGCAATGATAGGTACAGGAGCAATAATAGGTGTTCTTGGTGCATTATCAAAATTATCAGCAAGTGGGCAAGCAAATATAGAAGCTATGGCTATATGGGCGTTAATAGGTTCATTAATAATGCTTCCTGTTTCATATTCTGAAACATTAAACTCAAAAATAATGGGGAAAACTCCAAAGGAGTATATATCTACTCTAATAAGCCCTAAATTAGGAATAACATATGCTGTATGTTTCGTTGCATTAGCAGTATTCGGATTTGGTGGATTCCAATTTAGTGGTATAGATTCAGTTTTTGCTACAGTATTAAATGATAAGTTTGGAATCGAATTATCATTAGTTCAAAGATATTTATTTATAGTTATACCAGTAATAGCGGTAGTTGCTGCATTAGTATTATCTAAAAAGCATGAGTTATTCATGGGAGCAATGACTTATATGATAGGAACAGCAGTTGCTGGATACTTCATATTCTTTACAATGTTTGTTCTTAAGACTTCTGATTACATACCTACTTTCTTTGGAAGTATGATAAAAGGTATGATGAATCCAGTTAATGCAATGATGGGTGTGCCATTAGGATTTATATTAGGTATGCAAAAGGTTATACAAACAGCAGAAACTGGTCTTGGAGCATTAGCAATGGCTGCTCAAGAATCTGACTCACAACCAAGAGAAGCAGCTATGATATCGTTATTACCAACAGCTGTAACAGTATTCGTTTCTATAGTTGTTACTTCATATATAGCTTCTTATGGAGTTGAGGTAGGAACTTTAGCATTAGTTGATGCTAATGGAAATGCAGCAGGTACTGTTGCAAGATTAGGTGGATACTTTGCTACTGCTGAGCATGTAGTTGGTATATTTGGATTAATTGTATTAGCAGCATTCACAGTATTATCAGCATTAACTACAATACTTGGATCTTACTACTACATGACAAAGTTATTTAAGCAAAATCCAGTTAACAAAAATATAGCAATATATTTAGTATTAATAATAGCTGCTGGTACTTTAGCAGTATTTGGAGCTAACGTGGTATTTGAAGCTGTTGACTTATTATTATTTGTACTTTCAGGAATAAACGTAACAGCACTAGCTATATTTACATTCAAACATTGGGAAGCTTACAAGTTAAGTGGATCAGTTAAAAAAGACAAAGTAGCTTAATGATATACTAATTATTTAAATAAGCTAAAAAGCTACTTGCTATATTAGTAAGTAGCTTTATATATATACATTAAAACTTGCCTGGTGAAGGGAGAAATACAATGACTAAAAAGATTTACTTCAATGGAACAGTGGTAACTGTTGATAAAAATGAATCAATAGCACAAGCTATATTAGTTGAAGAAGGAAAAATAAAAGCAGTAGGAAGTAATGAAGAAGTTCTTGCGTTAGCAGATGAAACTACTGAAAAAATAGACCTAGATGGGAAAACAATTCTTCCAGGGTTTATAGATCCTCATGGACATGTAGTTGCTGTAGCTCAAACTTTAATGATAGTAACATTAGGAGATGTAACTTCTAAGGAAGAACTATTATCTAGACTAAAAGAAGCCTTCGAAAGTGATCCTCCAACAGATGGAAACTGGTTAATAGGATTTGGATATGATAACACTAAATTTGAAGGTGGAGAACATCCAACTAAGTTTGACTTAGACCAAATAAGTACAGAAGTACCGATAACTGTTTCTCATGCATCAGGGCATTTATCAGCTGTAAACTCTAAAGCATTAGAATTATATGGATATGTAGGTGATGACTATATAGTTCCAGAAGGTGGAGTTGTAAGAACTGTATCACCTGACTCAAAAGAACCAAATGGAGTATTAGAAGAAAATGCTATATTAGATAGTGAAAAGAAAAAAGTTATAAAAGCTCCAGGATTCGAAGAAGTTTTAAAGGCTGTTGTTAAAGCTCAAAAGATATATGCATCATTAGGTATTACAACAACTCAAGATGCTTCAGTAGAAGAAGCTAATCATTATAATCATATATTAGGAGCATGTGCTCAAAATAATATGTTAATGATAGATATAGTTGGACTTGCTACTCAGCCATCAACAATGAATTTAATGAAAAATGAAGGAACTCCAAAGAGAGAATACTTCAATCATTATAAGTTAGCAGGAGCTAAGACTTGGTTAGATGGATCTCCACAAGGATTTACTGCTTGGTTAAGTAAGCCTTATCACGTTGTGCCAGAAGGTCAACCAGCTGATTACTGTGGATATGGAACTCAAACTGATGAAGTTGTAACTAATTACTTTGTTGATTGTATAAACTTAAATGTACAAGTTCATACTCATGTAAATGGTGATGAGGCTTGTGCTCAATTCTTAAGATGTTACAAAAAAGCTTTAGAAATAACAGGAAGTAAAGCAGATTTAAGACCTGTTATGGTTCACTGTCAAGCATTAAGAGAAGACCAATTAGATGATGTTAAAGAAATAGGTGCAATACCAACATTCTTCAATGATCATGTAAGATTCTGGGGAGATTTACACCATGATCAAGTATTTGGACCAGAAAGAGCTCAAAATATATCTCCAATAGGATGGGCGTTAGAGAAGGGTATAAAGTTTACGCTACACCAAGATCCACCAGTAAAAATGCCAAACCAAATAATAGCTATGCATACAGCTGTTAATAGAACTACAGAATCAGGAAGAGTATTAGGAGCGCATCAAAGAATATCAGTTATGGAAGCTATAAAAGCTGTAACTATAAATGGTGCATATCAATACTTCGAAGAAGATGTAAAAGGTAGTATAGAAGTTGGTAAATTAGCTGACTTAGTTATATTAGATAAAAACCCTCTTGAAGTTGATACTATGGAAATAGAAAACATAAAAGTATTAGAAACTATAAAAGAAGGTAAAACTATATTTGTTAAAGAAGCTGAATTACAAAACGCATAATATAAAAAATAGCGATGAGATATCTCATCGCTATTTTAAATTTTAAGCAAATTAAAAATTTTTTATAGCCTAAAAACTAATAAATAAACATTTTAACTAATACTTTTGTTTGATATTTATATTAAGTGGTTAATAATAATTAAGAGTATCTATTTTGTGTAGTAAAATATAAAATGAGACAGTAAGCATAAATATTTTCCAGGAAATTATATAAAATTACCATACTTATTTTAATTTTGATAAAAATAAACAAATAATGATTAAAAATAAAGTAAATTAATGATATAATTAAATCTTAAGACCTAAAGACAGAAAATGAATTTTTAATATGTTAAAATAGACAAATATAGATTAAGCAGGTGATAAAATGGAAAACAAATTTTTACCTATATGCAAGCAAGATATGATAGATAGAGGATGGGAACAACTAGATTTTGTTATAGTTACAGGAGATGCTTATGTTGACCACCATAGCTTTGGTACAGCTATAATATCTAGAGTATTAGAAAATGCAGGGTATAAAGTAGGAATAATAGCACAACCAGATTGGAAAAGTACTGATGATTTTATGAAGTTAGGAGAACCAAGGCTAGGTTTCTTAGTTAATTCAGGAAACATGGACTCGATGGTTAATCACTATTCAGTAAGTAAAAAGCGTAGAGACAAAGATATGTACTCTCCAGGTGGCAAAATGGGACTTAGACCTGATAGGGCAGTAATAGTTTATTGTAATAAAATTAGAGAAGCTTACAAAGATGCTAACATAGCAATTGGAGGGCTTGAAGCAAGTTTAAGAAGATTTGCCCATTATGATTATTGGGGAGATAAAGTAAGAAAGTCTATACTAATAGATAGTGGTGCAGATTTATTAGTTTATGGTATGAGTGAAAGACAAATAGTAGAAGTAGCTAATGCTTTAAATTATGGATTTGATCCTAAATATATAAGACATATAAATGGAACTTGTTATATAGCAGATAGTAAAGAAGAAATATATGATGATTATGTAGAGATACCATCATATAAAGATGTATGTTCAAGTAAAGAAGAATATGCAAAAGCATTTAAAATTCAATATGATGAGCAAGATCCATATAGAGGAAAAGTTATAATACAAAGACATGGTGATAAGTACTTAGTTCAAAATAAACCAGAACCACCATTAAATAGAGAAGAGCTAGATAAAGTTTATGCACTACCTTATGCTAAAGATTATCATCCTATATACAAAGAAATGGGTGGGATACCTGCTATAGAAGAAGTTAAATTTGGTATAGTAAGTTCAAGAGGTTGCTTTGGAAGCTGTTCATTCTGTGCGATAACATTCCATCAAGGTAGAGCAGTACAAAGTAGAAGCCATGAGTCTATACTAGATGAAGCTAAATATATAACAGAACTTCCAGATTTTAAAGGATATATACATGATGTTGGAGGACCTACAGCAAACTTTAGACATGAAGCATGTAAAAAGCAAATAACTAAAGGGGCGTGTAAGCATAGACAATGTTTACACCCAGATCCATGTAAGAACTTAAAAGTTGACCATACAGATTTCTTAGAATTATTGAGAAAAGTTAGAAATTTACCTAAGGTTAAGAAGGTATTCGTACGTTCAGGAATAAGATATGACTATGTAATGGCTGATAAAAACGATAAGTTCTTTAAAGAGCTTGTTGAACATCATGTTAGTGGGCAATTAAAAGTTGCTCCAGAGCATATAGCAGAAGAAGTTTTAGAACATATGCAAAAGCCAGCAGGAAATACTTATGATAAATTTAGAGAAAAATTCTTTAGATTAAGTGAAAGAGCTGGCAAAAAACAATATATTATACCTTATTTAATGTCGTCTCATCCAGGTTCAACATTAAATTCAGCTATAGAGCTTGCAGAGTACTTAAGAGACATTAAATATCAACCAGAGCAGGTACAAGATTTCTATCCAACTCCAGGGACATTATCAACTACGATGTTCTATACAGGAATAGATCCGTTAACTATGAAACCAGTATATGTTCCTAAGTCTAAACAAGAAAAGGCTATGCAAAGAGCATTACTTCAATATAGTGCTCCAAGAAACTATGATTTAGTGCATGCAGCATTAGTTGAAGCTGGAAGAGAAGATTTAATAGGATTTAATCCAAGATGTTTAATAAAACCAAGAGAAGCTAGAGGGTATTCAAATAGAAGCATGAATTCTAAAAATTCAAATAATAAGGTTTCAAGAGGAAGAAATTCTTCAAGAAATAATGAATCAAAATCTAGAGGTAAAAACGATAGAAATAATCAGTCAAGTAAAAAGTTTTCTAAAAGTTCTAAGCCTATGAAAAAGAAAAGAAGATAAATATATAAAGGATATGACATAAGTTCATATCCTTTTATTATCTTTATAGTATTTTATATAAATTAATGATAAAAGTTTATTGAAATATTGGAAATTTAAATTAATAGCAAAAAATATAAAAAAAAGTCGATTAGTGTAACGAAATTTTATCTAAAACATATTATATTAAAGGACAAGCAAATAAGCTGTCCTAATTAAAAGGAGGTTAATATAATATGTGCAGAAATAATAATTGTGAATATTTCCAAAGAGACGATTTTGAGGATATAAGAGATGAAGTATGTGATATAGAAAGTAGATGCTGTGAAGGATTTGTTAAGGAACAATTTACTATAAGATCAACTGCTACACCTGCTGGAGTAGTTGTTTATGACTCATCTGATCCAGCTACTACACGTGCTACAATAAAGATTAGAAACTTATCAAGAACTGTAAGTATTAGAGTTCAAGCAAGTCCTATTGACATTGTCATAGCACAAAATCAAGAAGCGGTAATTTCAGTAGCTCAATTAAATGCTGTTGTAATTACAGCATTATCAACAACTATGACTGCAAGAGTATTACTATGCTTTGATTTACAATTTGACTCACTTGGAAATTAATGCTGTTATTTATTATCTAATAAAATAAATAAGTTACCTTAAGAATAAAATCAATAATTTCTAAAAGGCAGAGATTTTTCTCTGCCTTTTTTGTTTTTGTTATAAGCATAAAATATATTAATTATTTAATTAAAAGATTAAGTATTTATAAAAAATAACGTAAATAATAAAGGTATAAATATGGTTAAAAAATCGACTAACATTGACATTTTTTTTAGTAAGGGTTATACTAAAATTTGTGTTTAATTTAAATAAATATAAATGTATACATCTAAAATAGAGAGGTATAAGTATGAATAAAAGTAAACTTTCAATAAAAACTATAGTTGCTATAGGAATTGGAGCTGCTGTATTTATGATATTGGGAAGATTTGGTTCTATACCAAGTGGTATACCAAACACTAACATAGAAACAGCATATGCTTATCTAGCGTTAATGGCAGTAATTTATGGTCCTATAGCAGGATTTTTAATAGGGCTTATAGGACATGGATTAAAAGATTTAGTGTTTTATGGAATGCCTTGGTTTAGTTGGGTAATATCATCGGCTATAGTGGGTCTTATAATAGGTATAATGTATAAAAGAATAAAAGTAGATGAAGGAGATTTCTCCATTAAACAAATTATAATTTTTAATATAACTCAAATTGTAGCAAATATAATAGCTTGGTTTGTTGTAGCACCTACTTTAGATATAGTTATATATGCAGAACCTGCAAATAAGGTATACATACAAGGAGCTATAGGTGGAATATCAAACATGGTTACAATAGGTATATTAGGAACATTAATATTAAAAACATACTCTAAAACAAAAATAAAGAGCGGGAGTTTAAGAGTAGAAGAATAATAGGCGAAAGGAGGCATTTATGAAAAAGAAAATAATTGAGTTTAAAGACTTCAATTTTAAATACAGAGTTCAAGCTGAGCCAACATTAAAAAATATAAACTTGACTATTTATGAAGGTGAAAAAGTATTAATAGTAGGACCATCAGGTTCAGGTAAAAGTACTTTAGCACATTGCCTTAATGGGCTAGTACCATTTTTCTATAGTGGAGAGATGAGTGGAGAATTAAGAATAAATAATGAGGATATAAAAAATAAAAATATATTTGAATTATCTAAAGTAGTTGGGACTGTTCTTCAAGATCCAGACAGCCAGTTTATAGGTCTTACAGTAGGAGAAGATATAGCATTTAAACTAGAAAACTATTGTGTAGAGCAAAATGAAATGATAGATAGAGTTAACAAAGCTGCTAAGTTAGTTGATATAGATAAGGAATTAGAAGCATCACCATACAAATTATCTGGGGGTCAAAAACAAAGAGTAACTTTAGCTGGAGTAACAGTAGATGAAGTTAAAGTATTACTATTTGATGAGCCTTTAGCAAGCTTAGATCCTGCGACAGGGAAAAGTGCTATGGAACTTATAGATAGTATACAACAAAAAGAAAATAAAACAATGGTAATAATAGAGCATAGATTAGAAGATGTTCTTCATTGTAAAGTAGATAGAATAGTAGTTATGGACAAAGGATGTATAGTAGCAGATACTACTCCAAATGAACTCTTATCAACTAACATCTTAGAAGAAGTTGGGGTAAGAGAGCCTTTATATATAACTGCTTTAAAATACTCAGGTTGTGAGATAAGTAAAGACTTAAAACCTGAAAGTATAAATACATTAGATATAGAAAAGTGTAAAGATAAAGTCAATGACTGGTATGAGAATACTAAAAAAGAAGAATCTAAAACTAAAAACGACTATATATTAGAACTAGATAACATAAACTTCTCATATTCTCCTGAAAAACAAATACTTAAAGATGTATCTTTTAAGATAAGAAAAGGTGATATAGCAAGTATAGTAGGTAAAAATGGTGCAGGTAAATCTACTATATCAAAATTAATATGTGGTTTTTACAAACCTACTAGTGGAAGAATATTATTTGATGGGAAAGATATAAAAGATGAATCTATAAAAGAGCGTTCGGAAAAAATAGGATTTGTTATGCAAAATCCTAATCAAATGATATCTAAGACTATGGTATTTGATGAAGTAGCTTTTGGTTTAAAGATAAGAGGATATAATAAAGAAGAAATAAAAGAAAAAGTAGAAAATGTACTTAAAACTTGTGGACTTTATGGGTACAGAAATTGGCCCATATCAGCACTTAGTTTTGGTCAAAAGAAAAGAGTTACAATAGCATCTATATTAGTATTAAATCCAGAGGTAATAATACTAGATGAGCCTACAGCAGGACAAGACTTCAAGCATTATACAGAAATAATGGAATTTTTAGTAGAGTTAAATAAAAAGGGTGTTACTATAATTATGGTAACTCATGATATGCATCTTATGCTAGAATATACAAGTAATGTAGTAGTTTTATCAAATGGTCAAAAAATAGGTGATGATAAATCAACTAAGATATTAACAAATAAAGAGATAATAGAAAAAGCAAATTTAAAAGAAACATCACTACAAGAACTAGCTATAAAATGTAAAATAAAAGATTCTGTAGAATTTGTAAATAGATTTATTGATTATGATAGGAGGGTTAGAAACATATGAATACAGAAATGTTGTCATATATAAAGAAAGACTCACCTATTCATAGGTTAACTGGAGCTACAAAGTTAATATGTTTTTTACTTTGGACAATAGCGGCAATGATAACATATGATACAAGAGTTTTACTTGGACTTTTTATTGTTGGAATAGTAGTATTTAAAATGTCAAAAATTGAATTTAAAGAAGTATCTTTTGTGCTTTATTTTATATTATTTTTCTTACTACTAAACGCACTTTTAATATTTATATTTGCTCCATATCAAGGTGTAGAAATATATGGAAGTAGGACGGATTTACTTCACTTAATAGGCCCATATACAATAACAAAAGAACAACTATTTTATGAGTTAAATGTAGTATTGAAATACTTTGCAACAATACCTATGGCGCTTTTATTTATACTTACAACGGATCCAAGTGAATTTGCAGCATCATTAAATAAGCTTGGTGTAAGTTATAAAGCTGCATATACAGTATCAATCGCTCTTAGATATATACCAGATGTTCAAAGGGACTATAAGGATATATCTTTTGCTCAGCAAGCAAGAGGAATTGATTTATCAAAAAAAGAAAAGTTATCTAAAAGAATAAAAAATTCGGCAGCAATACTTATGCCCTTGATATTCTCTAGTTTAGAAAGAATAGATAAAATAAGTTTAGCTATGGAGCTAAGAGCTTTTGGAAATAACAAAAAACGTACTTGGTTTAATAGAAGAAAATTTGAAAAAAGAGATTATATATCTATACTAGTGTTAATAATAATTTTATTAATATCTATAGTTATGATTAAGGTCGATGGTTCGAGATTTTATAATCCTTTTATATAATATAAAATTGCCAGATATATACTATTTAAAATCCATAGATGATAGCCTATATGAAATTTCATATAGGCTATTTTATATTTGATAAATTATAATATAAATTAATTAGTTAAAATTACTAAATAGTGTTAAAATAGTACATAAGATAATCAAAATTGAAAGGAGTAAGACTATGATAAAAGAAAGAATCAATAAATTAAGAGCGTTAATGAACGACAAAGGGATATATGCTTACCTAATACCATCTTCAGATTATCACCAAAGTGAATATGTAGGTGATTACTTTAAATCAAGAGAATATATATCAGGATTTACAGGTTCAGCAGGTACAATAGTAATTACTCAAGATGAAGCAGGTTTATGGACAGATGGAAGATATTTCATACAAGCTGAAAATGAACTTAAAAATAGTACTATAAAGTTATTTAAAATGGGAGAAGAAGGTGTCCCTACTATAGAAAAATATCTAATAGATAATATGAAAAAAGATTCAAAACTAGGTTTTGATGGTAAAGTAGTATGTGCAAAAGAAGGAAAAAATTTAAAAGATAAATTAGAATTTAAAAATATTGATATAGAATATAACTATGATTTAGTAGGTCAAATATGGGAAAATAGAACGGAATTACCAAAGGAAAAAGCTTTTTTATTAGATGTTAAATACACAGGAGAAAGTTTTTCAGAAAGATTAAAAAGAGTAAGAAATGCTATGAAAGAAAAAGAAGCAAGTGTGCATATCATAACAACATTAGATGATATAGCGTGGTTATTTAATATAAGAGGTGGAGATATAAAACACAATCCAGTAGTATTATCTTATACAGTTATAACTTTAGATGAAGTTTATTTATTTATAGATGAAGACAAATTAGATGAAACTATAAAAAATGAATTAAATAAAGAGAAAGTACAAGTTAAACCATACGACTCTATATATGAATTTGTTAAAACTATAGATGAAAAAGAAGTTGTGTTACTTGATTCAAATAAAGTAAATTATGCTATTTATAACAATATATCAAAATCTATTAGAAAGATAGATACACAAAATCCTACTATTATGTTTAAAGCAATAAAAAATGAAATAGAGCTAAAGAATATAAGAAATAGCCATATAAAAGATGGTGTAGCTTTCACTAAATTTATGTATTGGCTTAAAACTAATGTAGATAAAGAAGAAATAACTGAAATAAGTGCGGCTCAAAAACTAGAAGACTTAAGAAGAGAACAAGATAAATTTATAGAACCAAGTTTTAATACTATAGCTGCATATAGAGAACATGCTGCTATGATGCATTATAGCGCATCAGAAGAAAGCAACTATAAACTAGAACCAAGAGATTTATTCTTAATAGATTCAGGTGGGCAATATTATGATGGTACTACAGATATAACAAGAACTATAGCATTAGGTGAAATAACAAGA
This sequence comes from Romboutsia hominis, assembly GCF_900002575.1. Classification (NCBI taxonomy): domain Bacteria; kingdom Bacillati; phylum Bacillota; class Clostridia; order Peptostreptococcales; family Peptostreptococcaceae; genus Romboutsia; species Romboutsia hominis. Next base: position 469,919 of record NZ_LN650648.1, read on the forward strand.
GATGCTAAGACTCATTTTACAAATGTGGTTAGAGGTATGATTAGATTATCTAAAGCTAAATTTTTATATGGATGCAGAGGGTATAATCTTGACATATTAGCTAGAGGTCCACTTTGGAATTTAGGAATAGATTATAAATGTGGAACAGGTCATGGTATAGGATTTGTACTAAATGTTCATGAAGCTCCAAATGGATTTAGATGGAGAGTAGTACCAGAAAGAGATGATAGTTGTGTGCTTGAAGAAGGTATGGTAACTACTAATGAACCAGGGGTATATATAGAAGGTTCTCATGGTATAAGAATAGAAAATGAAGTAGTTACAAGAAAAGCTGAGAAAAATGAATATGGTCAATTCATGGACTTTGAGGTTATAACTTTTGCGCCAATTGATTTAGATGCAGTAGATGCAAGTTTAATGTTAGAAGATGAAAAGAAATACTTAAACAATTATCACAAAGAAGTATTTGATAAAATATCACCATTCTTAAGTAAAGATGAGTGTGAGTGGTTAAGAAATTATACAAGGGAGATATAATAAGTGAGTAAGGTAAAAACTAATGTATGTAGAATACTAGACTCTAAAAAAATAAAATATAATATGTACTCTTATGAATTCAAAAAAGGAGAACATGTAGATGGAGTTGAAGTAGCTCAGAAGATAGGTAAAGATGTTAGCATAGTATATAAAACATTAGTAGCTATATCTCAAAGTAAAAACATATATGTATATGTTATACCTGTAAATGAACATTTAGACTTAAAAAAAGCAGCAAAAGTAGCTAACGAAAAAAGTATAGAGATGATTAATGTAAATGATATAAATAAGTTTACTGGATATATAAGGGGGGGATGTTCACCTATAGGTATGAAAAAACTTTATAAAACTTTTGTAAATGAAAGTGCAAAAGAACTTGATAACATTATAGTTAGCGCTGGTAAAATAGGTTACCAAGTAGAGATTTCACCAAAAGATTTAAAAGATATAATTAATTTAGAGTTTAGAGATATTATAAAATAAAAAAGAGGGTAAATACCCTCTTTTTTATTTTATATAAAAAATTATGTTTTTATAAAGTTAGGTAAATATAAATTTTACATCATAGCCATAAAGTAATCTATTGCTATATAAATCCCTGAAAGTCCTACTAAGCCGTATACTATTTTGCTTAAAGTATTTATATTACCAAATCTTCCTCCACCAGCACAAATTGCTGCAACTAAATCAAAATTAGCGATACTTACTAGACCCCAATTTATAGCACCAATAATAACTAGTATAAGAGCTATATCATATAACATATCCATAGTTATACCTCCAAAAAAATTATTTGTATATTATATGATTAACAAATAATTACATTTTATACATAATATTAAAATAATTAAAATATAAGCAATATATTGTTAAAATTTGTAAAAAATGATAAAGTCTAATTGTGTTACGAATATTAAAAATAAAAATGGGGTGTATGTTCGAGTGAGAGAAATTAAATCTCATAAAATTACAGAAGTAGTAAAAAAAATGTGTATAGACGCTAACATAAATTTAGGAGAGGATGTTGTATGCGCTATACATAATAATTTAGAAAAAGAGGAAAGTGAATTAGGGAAGAATATATTACATGTACTTTTAGAAAACATACAAGTAGCAAATGAAAAAAAAATACCAATCTGTCAAGATACTGGTATGGCAGTGTTTTTTGTAAAAGTAGGTCAAGAAGTATTAGTAAGAGGAAGTACAATAGAAGTTGCTATAAACGAAGGTGTTAGACAAGGATATGAAGAAGGATACCTTAGAAAATCTGTAGTAGATCCTATAAATAGAATTAACACGAAAGATAATACTCCAGCTATAATACACTATGAAATGGTAAAGGGAGATAAGATAGAGATAGAATTTGCTCCTAAAGGTTTTGGTAGTGAAAATATGAGTAAAATGAAGATGCTAAAACCATCTGATGGGGTAAAGGGGATAAAAGAATTTATAATAAATACAGTATCAGAAGCTGGTCCTAATCCATGTCCACCTATAGTTGTAGGTGTTGGTGTAGGTGGTACTATAGATAAGTGTGCTCAAATATCAAAAAAAGCTTTACTTAGAAACATTGGAGAACATAGTAAAGATAGATTTATAGCAGAATTAGAGAGGGAATTATTAGCAGAAATCAATAAATTGGGAATAGGACCACAAGGTTTAGGTGGAAATACGACAGCTCTTTCTGTAAATATAGAAACATTTCCAACTCATATAGCAGGTCTTCCTGTTGTAGTAAATATAAACTGTCATGCTTCAAGACACAAAAAAGTTATAATATAGGGGTGGTTTATGATTAAATTAAATATGTCGTTATCCAACGAAGAAATAATCAAGTTGAGATGTGGAGATGTAGTAAGTTTAAGTGGAACTATATATACTGCAAGGGATGCTGCTCATAAAAGACTTATTGAAACTATAGAAAGAAAAGAAAAAATGCCTTTTGATATATGCGGACAGGCTATATATTATGTTGGACCAACTCCAAATAAGCCAAATGAGGTGATAGGTTCAGCAGGGCCAACTACAAGTTATAGAATGGATGACTTAACTATTCCTCTATTAGAAAGGGGTCTTAAGGTTATGATTGGAAAAGGCAAAAGAAGTGAAGCTGTAATAGAAGGTATCAAAAAACATAAGGCTGTATACTTTGCGGCGATAGGTGGTGCAGGTGCTTATATATCAAATTCTATAAAATCTTGTGAAGTTATAGCTTATGATGATTTAGGTGCAGAGGCAATAAGAAGATTAGAAATAGAAGATTTGCAATTAATTGTAGCTATAGATAGTTATGGTGAAAATATATACGAAAAAGGTAGGAGACTTTATTGTAAAAGATAAAACACGGAGGTAGAATATGTCTAAAGATTATGCACAATTAGCTTTAAAAATGCACGAAGAAAACAAAGGGAAAATAAGTGTAGTAAGTAAGGTAAAAGTAGAGAATAGAGATGAATTAGCAGTAGCATACACTCCAGGTGTTGCCAGACCTTGTCAAGAAATACATAAAAATAAAGATGATGTTTATAGATATACATCAAAAGGGAATATTGTTGCGGTAGTTAGTGATGGAAGTGCTGTTTTAGGACTTGGGAATATAGGTGCAGAAGCATCTATACCTGTTATGGAGGGAAAAGCAATATTATTTAAAGAGTTTGCGAATGTAGATTCATTCCCTATATGTCTTAAAACAAATGATGTAGATGAAATAGTAAATACCGTAAAATTAATGGAGCCAGTATTTGGAGGAATAAACTTAGAGGATATAAGTTCTCCTAGATGTTTTGAAATAGAATCTAGATTAAAAAAAGAAATGGATATACCTGTATTTCATGATGATCAACATGGTACGGCTATAGTTGTTGCATCAGCTATAATAAACTATTCAAAATTATCTGGTAAAAATATCGAGGATTTAGAAATAGTAATAAACGGACCGGGAGCTGCAGGATTAGCTATAGGAAAGATACTATTAAGTATGAAGGTTAAGAATGTAATATTCTGTAATGAATATGGTGCTATAAATGAAGAAATGGACAATCTAAACTGGGCACAGAAAGATATGTTAGATATAACGAACATTAGAAATGAAAGAGGAACTTTAAAAGAAGTAATAAAAGGTAAAGACGTGTTTATAGGTGTATCTGCGCCAAACTTATTAGATAGAGAAGATATAAAAACTATGGCAGATAAGTCTATGGTTTTAGCTATGGCAAATCCAATACCTGAAATAATGCCAGATGAAGCTAAAGCAGGAGGGGCTCTTGTAGTTGGAACAGGAAGGTCAGATTTTCCTAATCAAGTAAATAATGTATTGGCATTTCCAGGTGTATTTAGAGGGGCATTAGATGTTAGGGCTAGTGATATAAACGAAGAAATGAAAATTGCGGCAGCTTATGCAATAGCAAATACAATAGGAAAAGAAGAAATATCTTCAGAAAATATAATACCAGATCCGTTCAATAAAGATGTTACTAATAATGTAGCAAATGCTGTTAAAAAAGCTGCTATAAAAACTAAAGTTAATAGAATCTAATAAAAAATGGAGTTTACAATTAAGTAAACTCCATTTTTTATATTTTTATTTTAAATATGTTCCATTTTCATTTTGATATATATAATCTTTTTTCATTAGTACTCCAAGAGCACGTTTAAAGTTTTTCTTACTGCTTTTAAATTCTTTTGATATATCTTCTGGAGAACTTTTATCATTAAAATTCATATGACCATCATTACTCTTTAAATAATCTATTATTTGAGACTCAAGAGAATCTAGTTCATTTTTTCTTTCTTGTCTAGGAGTAAGTCCTAACTTTCCATCTTCATAAATCTTTATAACTCTTAGATTTTCAAGTTTATCTCCATGTTTTAAATCTGTAAAGTATTCATTAGCAAGTATAACTGCAGCATATTTATTATCTACACATACCATAGCGCTATTATTAGTTTGGAATCCATAAACTATACCAGAAACTGTATCTCCTATATTATAACTGTGGTCTGTTGTTAATAAACTATCTATATCTGTCGTAGCAGCAAGCCTACCTGTTTTATCAAGATATATATTGAATAAATATCTATTCCCCTTTTCTAAATCGTAAGTTTTAGCTTTAAAAGGAACTAATATATCTTTTGGAAGTCCAATATCTATAAAGCTACCTATTTTAGTGTGAGCAACAACTTTTAAGTAGCATATTTCATCTACTTTACCTTTAGGAGGTATAAGTGTAGCTGTACGTCTACCTTCTGAATCTATATAGATAAATGCATTTACTACATCTCCAAGTTCTATTTTGTTATGTCCTATAAATCTTTTATGAAGTAAAATATCATCCTTTGAATTAGATGTTTTTCCATCTAAAAAATAACCAAAGCTTGTTTCTCTCTTAACTTCAAGTTTATTGAAATCACCTATTTTTATCAAGTTTTATCATCTCCTTAAATTTTGATTTAATATATACGATTAAAATAATTAAATACTATGCTTTTATTAAAATTAAAATATGTAAGTTTAATAGTGTATCTTAATATAATACCATAGAAAGCACACATGTTAAACAAAATATTACATATAACATATAAAGAACATGATGCAAAAACATTATTTTTATCGTATAATGAATTATTTAAAATTTGTCATTGTATATACTTAAAAATATTTTATGCAAATTTTAAATAAACTATTGAATAGATAGATAGAAATAAAGTACAATTGGTATATACCAAAATAAATATTACAACATAAAAAGAGTGGTGAAAAATATGGAAATAGTAGATAAAAATATTACCACTCCACTTCACATACAATTAAGTTCTATAATTAGAAAAATGATAGAAGATGGAGAATTAAAAGAAGGAGACGCTATAATACCTGAAAGAGAGCTTTGTTCTAGACAAAATGTAAGTCGCATGACTGTCAATAAGGCGATTATGGGTCTTGTAAGTGAAGGAATATTATATAGAGTACAAGGTAAAGGTACATTTGTTGCTAAGGAAAAGAAAAAATATGAGTTCTCAAATGTAAAAGGATTTACAGATGTAATGAAAGAAAAGGGTATAAACATAAGGACTGATATACTATCTTTTGAAATGGAAGTACCAAGTGACTTAATAAAAAATAAATTAAACATAAAAGATGAAAAGACTAATGTATATAAGGTAGTTAGACTAAGGTATACAGATGGAGAGCCATTTGGTATAGAAACTGTCTATCTGTCGGAGCAAATGTGCAAAGGTTTTACTAAAGGGATGTTAGATAATAATTCGTTATATAAAATGCTAAGTGAAAACTATAACTATAAGATAACAAAAGCTAGGCAGACTATGGAGCCAGTGATTTTATCAGAAGAAGAATCTAATATATTAGATACAGAAGAAGGATCATTAGCACTTAAGCTTCAAAGAAATTCATATAATACTGAAGGTAAGCCAATAGAATATACAATATCTATATTTAGAAGTGATAAGTATCAATATGAGTTAATATTAAGTGAGTAGGGGTGATAAGTATGAAATGTATAGTTAATGGAAAAATAGTTTTAGAAAATCAAATATTAGAAAATAAAGTACTAGTATTTAATGAGAAGATAATCAATATAGTTAATGAAGCACCAAAAGATTGTGAAATAATAGATGCCAATGGAAATTATGTATGTCCTGGATTAATAGATATACATATACATGGCAACATGGGAAAAGATACAATGGATGGCACTGATGATGCTATTTGTACGATAGCTAAATCCATAGCAAGACATGGTGTAAGTTCATTTTTACCAACAACAATGACTATGGATGAAAAGAGTATAACAAATGCCATAGACACTATAAAGAAATATATGGATAAAGATACTAAAGGGGCCCAAATTATAGGGACTCATTTGGAAGGGCCATTTATAAATAAAGATTATAAAGGAGCTCAAAATGAAAAATTTATAGTTGCTCCAACTTATGAATTTATAGAAAAATACAAGGATGTAATAAAGATAATAACTTATGCGCCAGAAAAAGATGTAGATATGGAATTTACAAAAAAAATTAAAGCTAACACAGACATAGTTTTATCAATAGGTCATAGTAAAGCTACGTATGATGAAGCAAAAGAAGCTATAAATATGGGAGCGAGTAATATAACACATACATTTAATGGAATGAGCGGACTAAATCATAGAAATCCTGGGGTTGTTGGAGCTGCTCTTACAACTAATGTATATTGTGAGGTAATAGCTGATGAGATACATATAATGAAGGATTTATTCCAATTTATCTTGAATAATAAAGGTGAAGATAAGATAATTCTTATAACGGATTCAATAGAAGCTGGTGGATTAGAAGATGGAGAATATTCTTTAGGTGGTCAAAAGGTCATTGTTAAAAGTAATCAAGCAAGGTTAGAAAGTGGAAGTTTGGCAGGAAGTGTTATGCCTCTTAATAAGATGGTTTACAATTTTATGAATAATACTAATTTAGATATGAGAAAAGTTATAAAATTAGCATCAATAAACCCTGCCAAATCAATAGGCATAGATAACAAAAAGGGTAGTATAGAAATAGGAAAGGATGCAGATATAGCTATATTTGATAAGGATATAAACTGTCATATGACTATAAACTGTGGAAAAGTAATATACAAAAAATAGATGAGGGGATAATTTATCATGAGAATATTAGTATGTAAAGATTACAATGAAATGAGTAAAAAAGCTGCACAAATGATAGCGAGTCAATTAACACTAAAGCCAGATTCTGTTTTAGGATTAGCTACAGGAAGTACTCCAATAGGAATGTATAAAGAATTAGTAAGTATGTATGAAGAAGGTCTTATAGACTTTTCTGAAGTTAAAACATTTAATTTAGATGAATACTTTGAACTTCCAAAATCTAATGAGCAAAGTTATGACTATTTTATGAGAGAAAATTTATTTAATCATATAAATATAAAAGAAGAAAATATACATATACCAAATGGTATGACTGATAATATAGAAAAAGAATGCAAAAACTATGATGAGGCTATTAAGGAAGCTGGAGGAGTAGATATACAAGTGTTAGGTATAGGTCACAATGCCCATATAGGATTTAATGAACCTACAATAAACTTTGAAAGAGGAACTCATCTAGTTAATTTAAAGGAAAGTACAATAGAAGCTAATGCAAGATTTTTTGATAGCATAGATGAGGTACCTAAAAAGGCTATAACTATGGGGACTGGTTCAATATTTAAGTCTAAAAAAATAATGCTTTTAGCATCAGGGGAAGGAAAAGCAGAAGCTATATACAATACAGTTTACGGAAAAGTTTTACCAGAAGTACCAGCATCAATATTACAATTTCATAATGATATAGTATTAATCTTAGATAAAGACTCAGCAAGTAAGTTAGATCCAAAAGATTATAAGTTAGTATAAAAAATAACACCTCATATGAGGTGTTATTTTTTATTAATTAAAATTATATTTTAAGTATTTATATTTCATTAAATGGTATAAAAAATTGTACAACTGGGTTTTAGATGATTATTTAACCAATAGAGAAATTTTTTAAACCTATACTAATTTTCATATGAATTTAAGTATTATAAATCTATATATGAATATTAGGTATCAATAATTTTATTTTTTGAAATTTGATTTTAAAAAGTTTTTAGGGGTAAGAATGGTAAGTAGCAATAATTTCCATTATTTTATAATGTTCTATTTAATAAAACTTTTATTTGAATCTTAATTAAATAAAGGGGGGAAAAATCTAATGAGCAAAAAAAATAATATTAAAAAGACATTTGTATTAGTAATTACAACAACAGTAACTATACAATCAATGATGGTAAATGTACTAGCAGATGAAATAGAGTCTAGTAATAAAGATACAACTGGAATTGGTTTGAATAAAGAAGAACATTTAGATCCAATTTCTATAGATAAAAAAAATGAGCCATCTACAGAAATTTCTAACACAGAAAGTATAGATACTAAAAATGAAATTAAAGATAATAATTTAAAAATTGAAAATAAACCTATAGTAAATAGCGATGCTAAATCTGTAGATGAAAAGGTTAAAGAAAGTAAAATAATTGATATTAAAGATATAAATTTAAAAAGAGCAATAAATAAACAGTTAAGAAAGAAAGATTTGGATGCAGATATAAGTAAGTCTGAATTAGAGTCATTAAAAAGATTAACTGTAATTGATTCAAAAATATCAGATTTAGAAGGACTGCAATATTGTGTGAATTTGACTTACTTATACTTAGATGGAGATCAAATAAATGATATAAGTCCTATAAAAAACTTATCTAAATTAACTATTTTGCACTTAACCAATAATCAAATAAGTGATATAAGTCCTATATCAAAATTAACTAATTTAGTTACTTTGAACTTAGCTAGAAATCAAATAAGTGATATAAGTCCTGTATTAAATTTAACTAATTTAGCTGATTTGGATTTAGCTAATAATCGAATAAGTGATATAAGTTATGTATCAAATTTAACTAAATTAACTAATTTATCTACTTTTGACTTAACTAATAACCAAATAAGCGATATAAGTCCTATATCAAATCTAACTAATTTAGTTACGTTGCGCTTAACTGAAAATCAAATAAGTGATATAAGCCCTTTATCAAAATTAACTAATTTAAATTATTTATATTTAAATCACAATCAAATAAGTGATATAGCTCCTTTGTCAAACTTAACTAAATTACATGGCTTGCATTTGTCTTACAATCACATAAGTGATATAAGTTCTATAGGAGGATTGACTAAATTAGCAGGATTATATTTAAGTGATAATGAGATAAATGACATAAACTCTTTAGAAAATTTGACTAATTTAGATTTTTTAAATTTAAATAATAATCAAATAAGTGATATAACTCCTTTATCAAATTTAACTAAATTAACTATCTTGCACTTAGCTAATAACCAAATAAGTGATATAAACATCTTAGAGAGATTATCTAAGTTAATTATTTTAGATTTAGCAGATAATAAGATAAGTGATATAAGTCCTATAGCTAATCTAAATAAACTGATTTTTTTAAAATTAAACAATGATCAAATAAGCAATATAACTCCTTTAGCTAGTTTGAACCATTTAAATTACTTACAATTAGATAACCAAAATATAAAATTAAAATCAAAAAAAGTAAAGCAATTGGGGTCAATAGAAATTGATGACATAATAGTAGATGAAAAAGGAAATAAAATAGAACCATCAAATATTTCTGAAAATGGATTATATAATAAAGATACTAACAAAATCTTATGGAAAGATATAAATGTTAATAGTGAAAATTACTCTTTTTCAAAGAATGTAAATATTGGTAAATGTAATGCTGAATTTTCAGGTAATGTAATTCAACCAATCGAACTTATAGTAAATAAAGCACCAACGATAAATGCAGAGAATAAAACAATAAAGGTTGGAGAAAAGTTTAATCCATTAACAGGAGTAACTGCTAATGATAAAGAAGATGGAAATATTACTGACAAAATTAAAGTAGTGGAAGATACAGTTAACACAAATAAGGTAGGTACTTACACAGTTAAATATGAAGTAACAGATAATGAAGGAGCAACAGCTACTAAAACAATTACAGTCACAGTAAAAAGTAATGATAAACCAGTAATAACTGGAGTTGATAATATAAGTATAAGAGAAGGAACGGAATTTGATCCAATGGCTGGAGTAACTGCTACAGATACTGAAGATGGTAATATAACTAAAGATATTAAAATAACAGGAAATGTAGATGTTAATAAGCCAGGTAAATATGAATTAATATATACGGTAACAGACAGTGATAGAAATACTACTACTGTAAAAAGAGTGATTATAGTTAATCCTAAAATGGTAGAAATAAATGCAGTGCCAACGATAAATGCAGAGAACAGGATAATAAATGTTGGAGAAAAGTTTAATCCATTAACAGGGGTAACTGCTAATGATAAAGAGGATGGCAATATTACTGATAAAATTAAAGTAGTGGAAGATACAGTTAACACAAATAAGATAGGTACTTACACAGTTAAATATGAAGTAACAGATAGTAAAGGAGCGACAGCTACTAAGACAATTACAGTTACAGTAAAAAGTAATGATAAACCAGTAATAACTGGAGCTGATAATGTAAGTATAAGAGAAGGAACGGAATTTGATCCAATGGCTGGAGTAACTGCTACAGATACTGAGGATGGTAATATAACTAAGGATATTAAGATAACAGGAAATGTAGATGTCAATAAGCCAGGTAAATATGAATTAATATATACGGTAACAGACAGTGATGGAAATACTACTACTGTAAAAAGGATAGTTACCGTTTTACTAGATTCTATTAAAAATGATACAAATAACAATCAGACTGAAAATAAATCAGAGTCAAATGAAAGTAGTGTAAGCTCAAATAGTATTGTAAGCGCGAATAAACCAAGTAGTTTACATCAACCTAATAAAATCGAGATAAACGATAATTTTAATCCTCAAACAGGAGATACAGGTAGTTTAGGATATATTGCTTTAGTACTAGTAGCATTATTAGGACTAGTTGTAAATAAAATAAAAAAAAATAAGGCTTAGTTAAGCCTTATTTTTTTTTATTTTAACCTAAATTATTTATGCGATTTTATTTTACATTAGTATAGGGTTTACAAATTTAAGGAAAATAGATGATATATATACTTTAAGAAAAATAAAAAATATAAAAGAGTTAAAATTTTTTAGATTATAAAAGTGAGTTAGAGATACTAAACTTTATGAATATTAATATAAACAAATGTAGAGGTATTTTACATATAAAACCAGTAAAATACTTGATTTATATGTAATGCTTTAAAAATGAAAAAATTAAAAAAACTATTGAATTATATATAGAAGTTTTATATAATAAACTTTGATGTTTAGGTATTTTAAACAATATGTTTACTAAAAATATGAAAATTAGGAGGTGGAAAGATGGATATAGGTGAGAAAATAAAGAGAATGAGAATTGAAAAGCAATTGACTCAAGAAGAATTAGCTAATAGATGTGAATTATCAAAAGGATTTATATCTCAATTAGAAAATAATTTAACTTCACCATCCATAGCTACACTTATAGATATATTAGAAATATTAGGAACAAACTTGAGAGAATTTTTTAATGAAATAGATGATGAAAGAATTTGTTTTACAAAGGATGATATGTTTGAGACAGAAGATGAAGATCTTAAATATACATTTAAATGGTTAGTTCCAAATTCACAAAAAAATGAAATGGAGCCTGTAATAGTAACTCTAGAACCAGGCGGTAGGTATAAGGAAGAAAAGCCACATGAAGGTGAAGAGTTTGGCTATGTTCTTTCAGGAGCCATATACCTTCATATAGGAGATAAATATAATAAAGTAAGAAAAGGAGAGAGTTTTTACTTTAAGCCAAGAGCTAATCACTACATATCAAATGCAGGAAAAACTACTGCAAAAGTGATTTGGGTATCAACTCCTCCATCATTCTAGGAAAGAGGTGTTAATAATTGAGTGAAAATATAATTGAATTAAGAAATCTATCAAAACAATATGATGATTTAAAAGTTTTGGATGATTTATCTTTAGATATAAAGAAAAATGAATTTTTAACGTTACTAGGTCCAAGTGGATGTGGTAAGACTACAACGCTTAAAATAATAGCAGGGTTTGAGCAGGCAGATGAAGGTAGTGTATTATTTGAAGGAAAAGAGATTAATGAAATACCTCCATACCAAAGACCTGTAAATACAGTTTTCCAAAAATATGCATTGTTTCCTCATATGAATGTATATGAAAATATAGCATTTGGACTTAAGATAAAGAAAATGCCTAAAGATAAAATAGATGAAAAAGTAAAAGAAATGTTAAAATTAGTGGCATTAGAAGGAAAAGAAAATAGAAAGGTTGATTCACTAAGTGGAGGGCAACAACAAAGAATTGCTATTGCTAGAGCATTAGTAAATGAACCTAAATTATTATTATTAGATGAACCTTTAGGGGCGTTAGATTTAAAGCTAAGACAAGAGATGCAAATAGAATTAAAGAGAATGCAAAAGAAGTTGGGAATAACTTTTATATTTGTAACTCATGACCAAGAAGAAGCTCTTAGTATGTCAGATACTATAGTTGTAATGAACAAAGGTAAGATACAACAAATGGGAACACCAGAAGATATATATAATGAACCTAAAAATTCATTTGTTGCAAGATTTATAGGAGAAAGTAATATATTTGATGGAATTATGTTAGAAGATTATAAAGTTGAATTTTGCGGTAAAGTATTTGAATGCGTAGACAAAGGGTTTGAAAAAAATGAAAATATAGAAGTAGTAATAAGACCAGAAGATATAAAAATGGTAAATCCAGAGGATTCAATGTTAAAAGGGACAGTTACATCTAGTATATTTAAGGGTGTTCATTATGAAATAGAAGTTAAAGAAAATGATAGAAAATGGATTCTTCATAATACTAAAAATGCACAAGTTGGATCAGAATTAGGAATGGATATATATCCAGAAGATATCCATATAATGAGAAAAGAGCAAAATTAATTATGAAAAATAAAAAATCTATACTAGCATATCCATATATAGTATGGAGTGCAATATTTATTGTAATCCCTTTAATACTAGTATTTGTTTTTAGTTTTACTATAGAAACAGATAATGGTCGAGTGTTTTCTTTAGCTAACTACAAAGAATTGATGGACCCTATTTATTTTAAAGTATTTTTTAGATCGATAACATTAGCTGGAATATCTACAATTATATGTCTTTTAGTAGGATACCCAGTAGCATATTTAATATCAAAAGCAAATGTAAATAGAAGAGGAACATTAATATTATTATTTATACTTCCTATGTGGATGAACTTTTTATTAAGAACTTATGCATGGGTTGCTATACTTGGTAAAAATGGACTTTTAAACTATTTATTAGGAATATTTGGAATAGAACCTGTTAGCATATTATATACTAATGTAGCAATATTACTTGGAATGGTTTATAATTTCTTACCATTTATGGTTTTACCTATATATACATCTTTATCTAAGATGGATAATGATTTAATAAATGCTGCAAGAGATTTAGGAGCAAATAGTTTACAAGTATTTACCAAAGTGATATTCCCATTAAGTTTGCCAGGCGTAGTTTCTGGAATAACAATGGTATTTATGCCATCTGTAACAACATTTGCTATATCAAGATTACTTGGTGGTGGTAAATTTATGTTAATAGGTGATTTAATAGAACAACAATTTACTGTTGTAGGAGATTGGAACTTTGGTTCAGCAGTCTCTATATTTATGATGATAGTAATACTTATATCAATGGCAGTAATGTCTAAAGTTGATGATGAATCAGATAAAGAAGGCGGTGGGTTATTATTTTAAAGTTAAAGAAAGTAATATCTAATGTATATTTGTTTTTGGTATTCTTATTCTTATATGCACCAATATTTGCACTAGTTGTATTTTCATTTAATGATTCTAAATCAATGGCTCACTGGAGTGGATTTACGTTTAAGTGGTACCAAAGATTAATACATGATGAGAATATAATGAGTGCACTATACTACACTATAATAGTTGCTTTAATTTCATCTATAATAGCAACTATAGTAGGAACTATAAGTGCAATAGGAATACAAAAGATGAGAACAAGAGGAAGAAAGGTAATGTTAAATGTAAACTATCTTCCTATGCTAAACCCAGATATAGTAACAGCAGTAGCTCTAATGAGTTTATTTGCTTTTTTAAACATAGAGTTTGGTTTTACAACTATGTTATTAGCTCATATAATGTTTAGTATACCATATGTAATATTGTCGGTTCTTCCTAAGGTTAGGTCGATGCCACAAAACATAGAAGAAGCAGCAATGGACCTAGGTGCTACACCTATGTATGCACTTAGGAAAGTAATACTTCCTCAAATAAAACCAGGAATAATATCAGGATTTTTAATTGCATTTACGATGTCAATAGATGACTTTATAATTAGTTTCTTTAATACAGGAAATGGAGTTAGTAATCTTTCTATAGAAATATATGGTATGGCAAGAAGAGGTATAAAACCAGAAATAAATGCTTTATCTACTATAATGTTTACAGTAGTATTAATATTGCTTTTAATATCAAATAAAAAACAATCTATAGTAGCAGGGAGTGACAAATAGTGAAAATAAGAAAAAAGATAATATCGCTTTTAACTATAGGTATAATAAGTTCAGTAGCATTAACTGGATGTAAAAGTTCTACAGATTCTACAAAAGTACTTAATGTATACAATGTTGGGGATTATATAGACGAAGATCTTATAGCTAAGTTTGAAAAAGAAACTGGAATAGATGTATTATATGAGACTTATGATACAAATGAGATGATGTATCAGAAAGTTAAAAGTGGAAGTACTAATTATGACTTAGTTTTCCCTTCAGATTATATGGTTGAGAAAATGAGAAATGAGGACTTACTTCAAAAGATAGACTTTAAAAATATACCAAATATGAAATATATAGATAAGAGTTTTTTAAATCCAGTATATGATCCAGATAATGAGTACAGCGTACCATATATGTGGGGAACATTTGGAATATTATATAATAAGAAAATGGTAAAAGAGCCTGTTGATAGCTGGGACATATTATGGGATCCAAAATATAAAGGAAACATAATGATGTTTGACTCAGTTAGGGATACTATGGCAATAGCATTAAAAAAACTTGGATACAGTATGAATACTACAAATCCAAAAGAAATAGAAGAAGCAAAAGAACTTCTTATGAAGCAAAAAGATTTAGTTTTAGCATATGTTAATGATGAAGGTAAAGATAGATTATTAGGCGAAGAAGTTGCTATGGGAATAATTTATTCTGGAGATGCAGTTACCTTAATGGAACAAAATCCTAACTTAGCTTATGTAATACCAAAAGAGGGAACTAATAAATGGGTAGATGCTATGTGCATACCCAAAACAGCACAAAATAAGAAAGAAGCTGAAATGTTTATTAACTTTTTATTAGAACCTGAAAATGCTAAGCAAAATGCTGAATATATTGGATATTCTATACCTAATACGGGAGCAATAGAGCTATTAGATGAACAAACAACTGAAAATCCAGTTGCATATCCACCTAAAAAGTTACTGGATAAATGCGAGACATTTATAGATTTAGATGACAAAATAAAATTATATGATAGAGCTTGGATTGAGTTAAAATCAAAGTAAAAGAGTAGAGTATTCTACTCTTTTTTTTGAAAAGAAATTATACTTTATGTTAATTTATAAATAGATAAAACTTAATACATAATTCTTATTGTTTATATATAAAAATAGTTTCTTTTGTAGTTTGTTTTATAAACTCTTCCAGAACTTTATTTATTATATCTCTTGATTCATAGAAGGCTTTATGCCCATCTTCTTCTAAATGAACTAAATAAGAGTTTTAAAGTCTTGATACTCCATATCCATTGTATCTAGATATATACCTAATGCATATAGCACCACCCATTGAATGTCCTATTAAAGTAATATAATTTGATTATAGTATTATATTATTAATTTAAAGAGACATATGTTAACTTAAAAACAAGAAGAGAGGTATGAGATTTATATAAATAAAAAAATAATAAAAACTATTGACTATATACGTTCAAGGTGGTATAGTTATACTTGTCCTTAAGAAAAGGGCAAAACAAAAAAGTAAGCGCCAATATAGTCGCTTAAAATGAACTTTGAAAATTAAACAGTAGGTTAATTTATATAACTGATTCTTAAAAGAATCGAAAACAAACCAAGCCAGATATTCAGATAATGATAGTCTGAGCAGGAAAACTTATATTTGAGAGTTTGATCCTGGCTCAGGATGAACGCTGGCGGCGTGCCTAACACATGCAAGTCGAGCGATTCTCTTCGGAGAAGAGCGGCGGACGGGTGAGTAACGCGTGGGTAACCTGCCCTGTACACACGGATAACATACCGAAAGGTATGCTAATACGAGATAATATGTTTTTATCGCATGGTAAAAACATCAAAGTTTTTGCGGTACAGGATGGACCCGCGTCTGATTAGCTAGTTGGTAAGATAACGGCTTACCAAGGCGACGATCAGTAGCCGACCTGAGAGGGTGATCGGCCACATTGGAACTGAGACACGGTCCAAACTCCTACGGGAGGCAGCAGTGGGGAATATTGCACAATGGGCGAAAGCCTGATGCAGCAACGCCGCGTGAGCGATGAAGGCCTTCGGGTCGTAAAGCTCTGTCCTCAAGGAAGATAATGACGGTACTTGAGGAGGAAGCCCCGGCTAACTACGTGCCAGCAGCCGCGGTAATACGTAGGGGGCTAGCGTTATCCGGAATTACTGGGCGTAAAGGGTGCGTAGGCGGTCTTTCAAGTCAGGAGTGAAAGGCTACGGCTCAACCGTAGTAAGCTCTTGAAACTGTAAGACTTGAGTGCAGGAGAGGAGAGTAGAATTCCTAGTGTAGCGGTGAAATGCGTAGATATTAGGAGGAATACCAGTTGCGAAGGCGGCTCTCTGGACTGTAACTGACGCTGAGGCACGAAAGCGTGGGGAGCAAACAGGATTAGATACCCTGGTAGTCCACGCCGTAAACGATGAGTACTAGCTGTCGGAGGTTACCCCCTTCGGTGGCGCAGCTAACGCATTAAGTACTCCGCCTGGGAAGTACGCTCGCAAGAGTGAAACTCAAAGGAATTGACGGGGACCCGCACAAGTAGCGGAGCATGTGGTTTAATTCGAAGCAACGCGAAGAACCTTACCTAAGCTTGACATCCTTTTGACCGATGCCTAATCGCATCTTTCCCTTCGGGGACAGAAGTGACAGGTGGTGCATGGTTGTCGTCAGCTCGTGTCGTGAGATGTTGGGTTAAGTCCCGCAACGAGCGCAACCCTTGCCTTTAGTTGCCAGCATTAAGTTGGGCACTCTAGAGGGACTGCCAGGGATAACCTGGAGGAAGGTGGGGATGACGTCAAATCATCATGCCCCTTATGCTTAGGGCTACACACGTGCTACAATGGGTGGTACAGAGGGCAGCCAAACCGTGAGGTGGAGCTAATCCCTTAAAGCCATTCTCAGTTCGGATTGTAGGCTGAAACTCGCCTACATGAAGCTGGAGTTACTAGTAATCGCAGATCAGAATGCTGCGGTGAATGCGTTCCCGGGTCTTGTACACACCGCCCGTCACACCACGGAAGTTGGGGGCGCCCGAAGCCGGATAGCTAACCTTTTGGAAGCGTCCGTCGAAGGTGAAATCAATAACTGGGGTGAAGTCGTAACAAGGTAGCCGTATCGGAAGGTGCGGCTGGATCACCTCCTTTCTAAGGAGAATTACCTACTGTTTAATTTTGAGAGTTCATTAGAACCTCAAAATTAGTACTTTAAGCAACAGAATAAATTGAGTGAATACGAAATTTGTTTGTTGGCGACGTACTTTAGTACTTTGAAAACTGTATAACATTTAGTGATATGACATCATTTTTTATAAATAGACAAGAAAAGTCTTTAAAATAACTTTAATAACTGGTCAAGTTATTAAGGGTGCAGGGCGGATGCCTTGGCACTAGGAGCCGATGAAGGACGTGATAAGCTGCGATAAGCTTCGGGGAGTTGCACGTAAACTTTGATCCGAAGATTTCCGAATGAGGAAACTCACTTAGAGTAATGTCTAAGTATCGTTAAGTGAATACATAGCTTAGCGAGGGGAACCCGGGGAACTGAAACATCTAAGTACCTGGAGGAAGAGAAAGAAAAATCGATTCCGTAAGTAGCGGCGAGCGAACGCGGAACAGGCCAAACCAACAAAGTTTTCTTTGTTGGGGTTGCGGACATATCATCAACGAAGAGGCTATTGTAGACGAAGAGAGTTGGAAAGCTCCGCTATAAAGTGTAACAGCCACGTAGTCAAAACGAGAAGACTTCAGATATGATCCAGAGTACCACGGGACACGTGAAACCCTGTGGGAAGCAGGAGGGACCATCCTCCAAGCCTAAATACTACCTAGTGACCGATAGCGCATAGTACCGTGAGGGAAAGGTGAAAAGAACCCCGGGAGGGGAGTGAAATAGAACCTGAAACCCTGCACTTACAAGCTGTGGGAGCACATTTCTTGTGTGACCGCGTACTTTTTGTAGAACGGGCCAACGAGTTACGTTAAGTAGCAAGGTTAAGCACTTAAGGTGTGGAGCCGTAGCGAAAGCGAGTCTTAAATGGGCGATTTAAGTTACTTGACGTAGACCCGAAACCGGGCGACCTATCCATGAGCAGGTTGAAGCGAAAGTAAAATTTCGTGGAGGACCGAACCCACGAGCGTTGAAAAGCTCGGGGATGACTTGTGGATAGCGGTGAAATTCCAATCGAGCCCGGAGATAGCTGGTTCTCCCCGAAATAGCTTTAGGGCTAGCCTTGAGCTTAGAGAAACGGAGGTAGAGCACTGAATGTCCTAGGGGGTATTGCACTTACCGAAGACTATCAAACTCCGAATGCCGTCTTCTTTTGCTCAGGAGTCAGACTGTGGGTGATAAGATTCATAGTCAAGAGGGCAACAGCCCAGATCGTCAGCTAAGGTCCCTAAATGTACGTTAAGTGGTAAAGGATGTGGGATTGCACAGACAACCAGGATGTTGGCTTAGAAGCAGCCACTCATTTAAAGAGTGCGTAATAGCTCACTGGTCGAGTGATCCTGCGCCGAAAATTTCCGGGGCTAAAACGTACTACCGAAGCTACGGCATCATTTATGATGGGTAGGGGAGCTTCGTATGCAGGCTGAAGCATGACCGTAAGGACATGTGGACAGTATACGAGTGAGAATGTTGGCATGAGTAGCGAGACGTGGGTGAGAATCCCACGGGCCGTAAACCCAAGGTTTCCAGGGGAAGGTTCGTCCGCCCTGGGTTAGTCGGGACCTAAGCCGAGGCCGAAAGGCGTAGGTGATGGACAACAGGTTGATATTCCTGTACCACCAATAACCGTTTGAGGAATGGGATGACACAGTAGGATAAGCTAACCACACTGTTGGTTATGTGTGGCTAAGTACTGAGGCAGTCAAGATAGGCAAATCCGTCTTGATAATGCTAGGGTACGATGGGGAGCCCTTTTGGGCGAAGTAGCTGATTTCACACTGTCGAGAAAAGTCTCTACCGAGGTTAAAGGTGCCCGTACCGTAAACCGACACAGGTGGGTGAGGAGAGTATCCTAAGGCCAGCGAGAGAACTATTGTTAAGGAACTCGGCAAAATGACCCCGTAACTTAGGGATAAGGGGTGCCATCCTTTGGATGGCCGCAGAGAATAGGCCCAAGCGACTGTTTACCAAAAACACAGGTTTCTGCTAAGTCGCAAGACGATGTATAGGAGCTGACGCCTGCCCGGTGCTGGAAGGTTAAGGGGATCTGTTAGGAGCAATCCGAAGCAGTGAACTTAAGCCCCAGTAAACGGCGGCCGTAACTATAACGGTCCTAAGGTAGCGAAATTCCTTGTCGGGTAAGTTCCGACCCGCACGAAAGGCGTAACGATTTGGGCACTGTCTCAACAATAGACTCGGTGAAATTGTAATCCCGGTGAAGATGCCGGGTACCTGCGACAGGACGGAAAGACCCCATGGAGCTTTACTGTAGCTTGACGTTGGGTCTTGGTACTACATGTACAGGATAGGTGGGAGACTATGAAGCATGGACGCCAGTCTGTGTGGAGTCATCCTTGGGATACCACCCTTGTAGTACTGGGATCCTAACCAGAGGCCTTGAATCAGGTCTTGGGACACCGTCAGGTGGGCAGTTTGACTGGGGCGGTCGCCTCCCAAAAAGTAACGGAGGCGCTCAAAGGTTTCCTCAGCACGGTCGGAAATCGTGCGAAGAGTGTAAAGGCAAAAGGAAGCTTGATTGCAAGACATACAGGTCGAGCAAGGACGAAAGTCGGACTTAGTGATCCGGTGGTTCCGCATGGAAGGGCCATCGCTCAACGGATAAAAGCTACCCTGGGGATAACAGGCTTATCTCCCCCAAGAGTCCACATCGACGGGGAGGTTTGGCACCTCGATGTCGGCTCATCACATCCTGGGGCTGTAGTAGGTCCCAAGGGTTGGGCTGTTCGCCCATTAAAGTGGTACGCGAGCTGGGTTCAGAACGTCGTGAGACAGTTCGGTCCCTATCCGTCGCAGGCGTAGGAAATTTGAGGAGACCTGTCCTTAGTACGAGAGGACCGGGATGGACGTACCTCTGGTGTACCAGTTGTTCTGCCAAGGGCATGGCTGGGTAGCTATGTACGGAATGGATAAGCGCTGAAAGCATCTAAGCGCGAAGCCAACTTCAAGATAAGATTTCCCACCGTAAGGGTAAGACCCCAGGAAGACTACCTGGTTGATAGGTCGAAGGTGTAAGTGCAGTAATGTATTTAGCTTATCGATACTAATAGGTCGAGGACTTGACCTCATTTAAATGATGAATCTAAATGGTATACAGTTTTGAAAGTACTAATAAAATTTAATATGCGGGTGTAGCTCAATGGTAGAGTTCCGGCCTTCCAAGCCGGCTGTGAGGGTTCGATCCCCTTCACCCGCTCCAAATAAAGATTATGTGGTTATTATAGCAAAGAGGATACACCTGTTCCCATACCGAACACAGAAGTTAAGCTCTTTAGCGCTGATGGTACTTGGGGGGCGACCTCCTGGGAGAGTAAGACGTAGCCACGTAATCTTTTTTGTTGTATTTGAAATTATTCACATTTTAACTTCATTTTATATATAATAAAATAAAGTATATGGGGTGAGTATGTGAAAAATACATTTGACCTGGGAGAAAAACTATTTTTTAATACTTTAATTATATGTATAATATCATTTATATACTTTAAGATAATTGAGATTGAATCGAGTAACTTAATCATAGAAATTTTATTTGCATTATTCTTTTTTCTTATAAATTTTTATTATGGATATAAATATAGCTTGAAACTTAAAGAATCTTTAATAGTGGGATCAATGGGAGCAGGTTTAGGAATTTTTTTATCATTTTTTTCTTTATGTGCACATTTTTTAATAGAAGGTAGTAATAGCTCTATATTGTTTTCAGTATTATACTTATCTCCAATTCAGTCTATTTCAAATTATTTGAGTGGATACAACAGTATAGTAAATATATTTATAATTATAATTATAAATATATTTTTAGTTGTTATTGGTGGACAATTAAGAAATATTACAAATAAATTTTTAAATAATTTTAAATAGATTATATTTAAAAAATAAAAGAAGCGGCTATTTGGTTGCTTCTTTTATTTTTAGGATTAAAAAAATAGTATGTAGCTTTAAGTAAACATTTTAATGGAGGAATTAAAAATCTCTAATATGATATAATTAAAATACAAAATAGTTTAAAGAAAGGGTTTATATGAGGTACATATATAGAAATTTAAATAATAAAGATAAAGAGAGCAAAATAGTTAGTTTATATAATGAAATATTAAAAAAATGTAAAAATAAATCTTCGAAAATAATGATTCTAGTTCCTAATAATCTAACTAAATTAAAATATGAGAAGAAGATTAATATAGATTATTGTGAAAAACTAAATATAACATCATATACTAATTTTATTAAAGGAGAGCTCATAAAATTTTGGCCAATAGTGTTAGAAAATAATAATGAGATAAAAGAACATCACATAAGACCTAAATTTATAAATAATACTTTGACAGACTATATAATAGGGGAAAAGGTAAAAATTAAAAGAGAAAAAGAAGGATACTTTGAAGATATTATAAGTACTAATAAATCTATAACTTCAAGTATAAGTACTAATATAAATAAGGCTACATTAAGTAAATTAGAATTTGAGAATATAGGAGAAAAAATTTATTTGTCTAAGAAAAATAAAGATAATATAAATAAATTTTCTTATAGTGAAATGAACGAAATAATAATGGATTACACTAGCATGTTATTAAATAAAGGTATGTTAGATAATTCACTGAGTGTATATGTATATAATAAATATCTTTTAAAAAATGATTTATACAAAGAATATTTAAGAAAAAAAATAAAATATTTAATTGTAGAAAGTTTAGAAAGTGTATCTGTAGCAGAAATCGAATTTATAAAAGAGATACAAGAAAATGCTATAGATTCATATACATTTTTTAATGAAAAAAGAGATTTTTCAGTTTTTAATAATATAGATATTAAGTTTATAGAAGGATATATAGAAAATGAATATGAAGAAGAAAAGCTTAACAAAAAAGGAGAGGTTTCTATAGATGATATATGTTCTTTACCAGTAAGTGTTGAACTAAATGAATCTAGTCAGCTATATAGCGAGATGATAGAAGTAGTTTTAAAGAAAATTAAAGAGTTAATACTATCAGGAGTAAAAGCACAAGATATAGCTATAATTTCTCCTATAAACAATACAATATTAGACTTTCAAATGACTAATAAATTGAAAATTAATAATATCGATATATTTAGCACTAAAAAAGATAAAAAGTTAATAGATTATCCTTATGCTAATGCACTTATAGTGGCTCTTAGCATTTTTAATGGTAGCCAAAATTCCATAAGAGAAGAAGACTATATAAATTTTATAGAAACTATATTAGATGTCAATAAGATACAAGCATTAAAAATATATAAAAATAAGTATGAAGAAGAAAAATTTAAAGAAATATTAAATTATATAGAAGATAAAAGGAATGAGAAACTTAAAATAGGTGAGTTTCTAATTAAATTTTATATAGATAAAATGCTAAATCTTAAGTTTGGAAAAGAAAATATTCATATTTGTAAAAAGATAATATATGAATGTGAGACATTTACAGAAAACATAGAGTTATTGAATATAAATGAGGATAAAGAAAAGTTATTTATAAAAGCACTTAAAACTACAATAAATGACTATTATCAATCTTCAGAATTAGAAGATTTGAGTAATATAGATAAAGTATTATTAACCACTCCATATACATATATATCATCAAGAGTAAATAGACCAATACATATATGGCTAGATGTAGGTAGCAATGGGTGGAATATGAAGATAGAAAAGGATATAAGTAATTTGATAGTTCTTAGAAAATCTTTTGAAGAAGGTAGAATATATACAGATAAAATGGAAGAAGATTATAAGAAGTATTATTTATACAATACTATATATAATTTACTAATTAATACTAAAGAAGTATATGCATATAAAAGTGAATACACAGTAAATGGGTATATACAAGAAAGTATATTATATAGCATACTACTTAAGATGTTAGATAAGGGGGAAAACTCTTATGAATAATATAAATTATAGACAAGATCAATTACCAATAATAGCCTATGAAGGTGGAACTATGGCGGTACCAGCAGTACCAGGAGCCGGAAAAACTTTTATAGTTACCAATTTAGTAGCAAAGTTACTAAGTGAAAAAAAACATGATAAATCTAAAATACTAATATTAACTTATATGAATAGTGCAGTAAATAACTTCAAAGGAAGAATAAAAGCAATATTAAAAGAGAATGACATAAAAGAAGAAAATTCTTATGAAGTTATGACAATACATAGTTTAGCTGTAAAAATAATAAAAGAAAAACCAGAAGTAGTTATGTTGAGTGAAGAATTTAACATAGCAGATGATTTACAAAAAACTATAATACTAAATGAATGCATAAATAATTTTAAGATAAATGGTGGGGAAAGGGCATTTAGATGGTTCCTAAAAGAGCAAAAGGATGATAAATGGAATGATATAATGCTTGAAGCTTGGGAGAGAGGATTTTTTGACTTAGTAGTAAATGCAATAAGTGACTTAAAATATAAGGAATTATCACCACAAGAGCTAGAGGGGATATTATCTAATGGGCATAGAGGAATATTAAAATTAATACTTCCTATATATAAAGAATATGATAAAAAATTAAAACAAAATGGCCTACTTGATTATGATGATATATTAATTCTTGCATATAAAGCATTAAATTTTGATGAGAATTTAAGAATAAAATTTCAGAATAGATATAAGTACATATTTGAAGATGAATGCCAAGATTCCAATGAGATACAGGGTAAAATTATAAAAATGATATGTAGAGATAATGAAAATTTAGTTAGAGTTGGGGATATAAACCAAAGTATAACTGGAACTTTTTCATCATCAGACCCTAAATTCTTTAAGGAGTTTATATCTCAGGCAGATAGTTGCTATAGAATGGACATGTCTAATAGAAGTTCAAAGGATATATTAGATTTAGCAAATAAACTAGTAAAGTATGTAACAAAGGAATTTAGGCAAGAGGAATGTAGAGATGCTTTAGAGGATATGGAAATAAAAACTGTTCCAAGTGGTATGGGATATAAGGAAAATCCTAAACCAGATATATACAGTATAAATGTTAAAAAATATGAGACATGGAATGATGAGTTGACAAAAACCGTAGCATACACAAAAGGAATAAAAAGAAAGTATCCGGATAAAAGTATAGGAATATTGGTACCTTTTAATGATCATATAACGCAAATTGCTAAGATTCTGATTGATGAAAATATGGAGTTTGAAGAGTTAGGACCTAATTCTCTAAATAAAAGAAAGATCATAAACAAACTGTCATATATAATAGACTTTATAATAAATTGTGATGATATAAATAAACTAATAAATGCCTTAGATAAAGTATTTGTAAAAACAGATAATGAAAAAGGGAAGGAAGATTTACTAGATGTATTAAAAAAATATAGCACAGAAGAGATAATATACAATGAAGAAATAACAAATAATATAATAATAGATACAAATACAGAGTTATACCAAACATTTATACAAGGAATAAATATTCTTAAAAGTATATTAGAATATCCTATAACAAGATTAGATGTGCTTTTATTATTTATAGGGGATGAACTTAATTTAGGGAAAGAAGATAGAGCAATAATAGATTATCTGGCATTTTATATAAAATTTTTAAGCTTAGATAACCCAGATATAAGTTTAATAGATGTATATAACCTTTTAATAGATAGTAAAAATAAGGTATTTAATCATATAATAGAAGTGGTATATGAAATGAATGGATATGAGCCACAACCAGGAAGTATAACTATATGTAACTATCATAAATCAAAAGGTTTAGAGTGGGATTGTGTTTTTATGTTAGGGCTTACAGAGTTTAATTTCCCTGATAATACAAATCAAAAGTTTCAAAGTGATAAATGGTATTTAAAAGATAAGTACAAAAACCCAGTGGCTATTGTAAAAAGTGAAATTGAATGTATATTAACTGGTGATATACCTACTAATTATATATATAAGAGTAAAATAGATTTAATAAATGAAAAGATAAGACTATTATATGTTGGAATTACTAGAGCTAAAGAAATGTTAATATTATCAACAAGTCTTTATAAAGATAAGAATGATGTAGGAAAAAGAAATAAAGAACAAAAGCCTTCTTTATATATAAATGAACTTGAGAAGTATATAAATATGAGAAAAAAGGAGGTAAATATAAATGAATAGTTGTCTAAAAAACTTTAGATACAGCCAAAATTCTATAAATACGTATAAATCATGTCCATTAAAATTTAAGTATAAGTACATTGATAGAATTAATTGGAAATACGATGATATAGAACATAGAGAGTACTACGAAAGTTTGAAAACAGGTACAGATTTTCACTTATTATGTGAAAGATATTTTAGTAATATACCTTTAGGAATAAATTCTAGTACCAATACAGATTTTCAAAGATGGATGGATAAAGTAAAAAAACTAGTTCCAATCAAGGAAGGTTATTTATACTTACCAGAGTATGAAGTAATGTTTAATTTAGATGGAAATATAATACAAGCTAAGTATGATTTAATAATAATCAAAGATAATAAAATTGAAATATGGGATTGGAAAACAGAAAATAAAAAATTTAATTATAAAAATGTAGAAAGTAGAATACAAACTATTGTATATATGCTTTTAGCAAAAGAAGTAATTCCCAATTTATTAGATAAAGATATAGATACACAAAATATAAGTATGAAATACTATCAACCAGAGTTTGATGATAATTGTGTATCTATATCTTATAATAATGAAAAACATAAACAAAATAAAAATAAGGTGTTATCATATATAGATTATATAAAAAACACCAACTATAACAAAGAAGACAAAGAATATAAATATGAGTTAGTAAAAAACAAAAAACACTGCAAATACTGTGAATTTAATAAATTATGTAATAATGAGGAAGTAGACAGAAGTGTTTTTGAGGAGGATATTTATGAGTGTTAAGTTTGTATTAGGTAGAGGCGGAAGTGGTAAATCGACCTATATACTAGATGAGATAAAAAATAGAGTTAAAGATAATGAAATAACACCTGTAATACTTTTAGTTCCAGAACAATATACATTTGAAATGGAAAAAAGAATGAGTAAGCTCTTCTTAGGAGAAGAAAAAGACAAGTTTTTAAGGTCTAGGGTATTAAGTTTTAAAACTATGAGTAGCATAGTTTTTTCTTACGTTGGAGGATTAACTGATGTTAACATAAATTCTAGTGGCAATGCTATGATGACTTATAAAGCAATAGAAAGTGTAAGTAAAGAATTAAATATATTTTCTAAATCATCATCTCAATCAGGATTTGTAAGTTCTATAAGTGAGATAATATCTGAGTTAAAACAGTATAACATAAGTTATGAGATGTTAGAAAATATATCTGGCGAAGTAGAAAGTGAAACTTTAAGTTTAAAATTAAAAGATATAAGTAGGATATATAAAGAATTCGAAGAAAAACTACATGAAAATTATATAGACACTCAAGACATGCTAAAATCATTAGCAGAAAAATTACCAGTATGTGATTATTTTAAGGATGCATATATTTATATAGATGAATTTACTGGATTTACACCTAATCAGTATAGGGTATTAAGTAGTTTATTTAAGCAGGCTAAGGAAGTATGTATATCTTTAACAGTGGATAACCCAGGTAATATTTCATACAATAAAACAGATGCTTTTTCTAGAACAAAGTTTACATATCAAAAGCTAATAAAATTATGTAACGAAGAGGGAGTAAAGTTGCTTCCTGATATAAAGCTAAATAATAATATTATACCAAGACTTAAAGATAGCAAAGAACTTCAGCACTTAGAAAGGTACTATAACTCGTATCCATATAAAGTGTATGAAGAGTCAACTAATAATATAAAGATAAAAGAATTTAGCAACTTATACTCTGAAGTTGAAGAAATAGCAAAGGAAATAGTACATTTAGTTAGAGATAAAGGGGTTAGATATAGAGATATAACTATAGCTACAAGAGACTTAAATAAATATGACTTTTTAGTAAGCTCTGTATTTAATGAATATAAAATACCTAATTTTATAGATAAAAAAAGAGAAGCTAAAACAAATCCAATAATAGTACTTATAATATCTATATTAGAAATGAAAAGTAAAAGATATAATTATGAGACTATGTTTAGATACTTAAAAAGTGGACTTGTAGGGATATCTAACGAAGAAATTAGTATGTTAGAAAATTATGTATTAGCAAATGGTATAAAAGGTAAAAAATGGTTTGAGGATAAATGGGAGTATAGAATAAATCACAATATTTCTTCAGAAGAAAAAGAAGAGGAAATAGAAATACGAGAAAAGGTTAATGAAATAAAGGAAAGAGTCTTAACTCCAATAATACATCTACAAGATAAATTAAAAGGTAAGAATAATGCAAAAGACATATGTAAGTATATATATGAATTCTTGTTAGAAATAAATATGCCAACAACTATAGAAAATTTAATAATGAAATTTAAAGGTAAAGGAGAATTAGATATAGCTAATCAATATTCTCAGGTTTGGAACATAGTTGTAGATATATTTGACCAAATTGTTGAGATAATGGGAGATGAAAAAATATCTTTAGATAAATTTATAAAATTAATAAGTCTAGGATTTGATGAATATGAACTTGGATTAGTTCCTCCAAGTATAGATCAAGTACTTGTAAGTAGTGTGGATAAAATGAAAAATCCAAATACAAAGTATCTATATTTAATAGGGACTACAGATGGTACATTCCCATTAATAGCAAAGGATAATGGGCTTTTAAATGATAGTGACAGAGAAAACTTAGGGCAAAAAGGTGTAGAGGTTGATATAGATAGTAAAACTAAAACATTTGAAGAACAATTTTTAGTTTATAAAGCACTTACATCAAGTAGCCAAAATCTAATAGTTACCTATCCTATAGCAGACCATGAAGGAAAAACTATAAGACCATCAGTAATAGTATCAAGACTTAAAAAGCTATTTCCTAATATAGATAGTAAAAGTTATTTATTAGAAGAAGAAGCTAAAACAGATGAAGATATCTTAAATAGAATAACTGTAAAATCTCCAACTTTTAATGAACTTATAAAAGAGATAAAAGAGTTTGACGATGGAAAAGATATAAATAATTTATGGTTAGATGTATATAGATACTATGCAAGTGATAGTGAATACAAAAATATAACTAATAAGGTTATAAGTGGACTTACATATACTAATCAAGTTCAAAAAGTAGAAGAAGAAAAAATAAGAACACTATATGATAAAAATTTAAGTGTATCTAGGTTAGAAAAGTATGCAGAGTGTCCATTTGCTTACTTTATACAGTATGGTCTTAAAGCTAAAGAAAGAAAAGAATATTCTTTTACAGAACCAGATTTAGGGAATTTTATACATAAAATATTAGATAATTTCTCAAAACAGTTAGTAAAAGATAATCTACATTGGGCAGATATAGATATAAACTATATAACAGAAAAAGTAGAAAAAATAGTTGAAGAAATAGTAGGTAAGATACCTGGATACATACTAGAGAGTTCTCAAAGATATAAGTATCTTACTCTTAGATTACAAAATATGCTTATATCAGCTATAAGTATAATAAGTGAACAAATAAAAATTGGTTCATTTGAGCCTACAGATTATGAAGTGAATTTTGGAACTAAAGGTAAGTATCCACCTATAAAAATAGTTTTACAAAATGGAGAAGAAATAAAACTAAGAGGACAAATAGATAGAATAGATGAATTTGAGAACGAAGAAGGTAAATATATACGAATAGTTGATTACAAATCTGGTAAAAAGGATTTAAGCTTAACAGATGTATATTATGGGCTTCAATTACAACTATTAGTTTATCTAGATGCAATATTAGAAAGTGGGAAATCTAAGGGACAGAATATAAATCCAGCAGCGATTCTTTATTCCAGAATAGATGACCCAATAGCAAAATTTGATGAAGATAAAGAAGAAGAAACTATAAG
This sequence comes from Romboutsia hominis, assembly GCF_900002575.1. Classification (NCBI taxonomy): domain Bacteria; kingdom Bacillati; phylum Bacillota; class Clostridia; order Peptostreptococcales; family Peptostreptococcaceae; genus Romboutsia; species Romboutsia hominis. The sequence goes on from NZ_LN650648.1 coordinate 499,775, forward strand.
AGAAGAAATACTTAAAGAGTTAAAAATGCAAGGTTTACTTATAAAAGATTCTAATATAATCAAAGAAATGGATAAGACACTAGCAAATGGAGAAAGAACAACATCTTTAGTTATACCTGCAAACTTTAACAAAGATGGTACTTTAGGTAGATATACAAAAGGTGTTACTAATGAAGAATTTGAGGTTATTAGAAAATATGTAAAGGACTTGATAAAATATTTATGCGAAGATATGTTAAGTGGAAATATAAGTATATCTCCATATAAACATAAAGATAGAAATTCTTGTATATACTGCAATTACTCAGCTATTTGCCAGTTTGATACAACATTAAAAGATAATAAATATAAAATAATAAATAAAAAGAGTAATGACGAGATAATAAACACAATGAGAGGAGGAGTTAAGTAATGAGTTCTCCTAAATGGACAAAAGAGCAACAAGCAGTTATAGATAGTAGAGATTGTAATTTATTAGTAGCAGCAGCAGCAGGTTCGGGAAAAACTGCTGTACTAGTTGAACGTATAATTCAAATGATAACTGATAAAGAAAATCCTATAGATATAGATAAGTTACTAATAGTTACGTTTACTAATGCAGCTGCATCTGAGATGAGAGAGAGAATAGGTGATGCGATAGGTAAGGCATTAGACAAAGATCCAGAAAATAAGCATTTACAAAATCAGTTAGTGCTTTTAAATAAAGCTAGTATAACAACAATACATTCATTCTGTTTAGAAGTTATAAAGTCTAACTTCCATAAAATAAACTTAGACCCTAACTTTAGGATAGGTGACACAACAGAGTGTGCACTATTAAAGCAAGAGGCCATAGAAGAAGTATTCGAACGACTTTATATAGATAGAGATGAAGGATTTTTAAATTTAGTAGAAAGTTATGCAGAGAGAAGAGGAGATAATAATCTTCAAAATATAATACTAGGTGTATATAACTTTGCCATGGCATCACCAGATCCTAAAGAGTGGTTAGAATTTTCAGCAGAACAATTTAATATAGATGGTGAATTTGATTTCTCAACATCTATATGGGCAAAAGCTATACTAGATACAGTAAAGATAGAGATAAGTGGTATGGAAACTAGTATGAAAAAGGCCTTAGAAGAGTTAGAAGGTATTGTTGAGTTAGAAACATACACAGAAAAATTTAAAACAGATTACAGTAGTATAAAAAGAATATTAGATGCTTGCAACTTATCATGGGATGAAGCTTATAGTAGCATATCAAATATAAAATTTGAAAACTACGTAAAAGGTGTGAAAAGGCTTGGAAAAGATACCCCAAGTTATATAAAAGACATAAAAAGTAAGGCTGATGATATAAGAAAAAAAGTTAAAAAGTCAGTAGAAAGCATAAAAGATTCAACCTTTAATAGAGAAAAAGAAGACATAAATTATGAGATAAAGTACATTTATAAAGTAGCAAAATCTATATCAGATATAGTCATACAATTTGAAGATGCTTATGACAATAAAAAAAGAGAAAAGGGAATAATAGACTTTAATGATATAGAACATTTTGCGTTAAATATATTAGTTCAAAAAGATGATAAAGGTGAAAATATACCTTCAGATATAGCACTTTCCTATAGGGAAAAGTTCTATGAAATATTTATAGATGAATACCAAGATAGTAACTTTGTGCAAGAGGTACTTCTTTCAAATATAGCAAAAATTAAAACCCCAAATAGATTTATGGTTGGGGATGTAAAACAAAGTATATATAGATTTAGACAAGCAAAACCAGAAATATTCTTACAAAAGTATGCTGACTATGATACAGAAAAAGGTTCACTATATAGAAAAATAATGCTTTATAAAAACTTTAGAAGTAGGGAAGAAGTTGTAGATAGTGCAAATTATATATTTGAGAATGTAATGAGCGAAAATATAGGTGAAATAAATTATACAGAAGAAGAACGATTAAACTTAGGTGCTATATTTAAAGAAAATACTAATGAAGATGTAGTAGTAGGAGGTCCTACAGAAATACATTTAATGGAGAAAGCATCTAGAAAGGATGATTCTGAGACTAAAGAAAATGAAAGTTCAGAAGAAGAGGAAGAAATAGATAATATACAACTTGAGGCTAGAATGGTTGGAAATATAATAAAAGGCTTAATGTCACCAAATGAAGAGGGAAAAATTCAAATGGTTTATGACAAAAAGCTAGATGATTATAGGCCTGTACAGTTTAAAGATATAGTTATCTTACTAAGAGCTACATCAGCTTGGGCTCCAGTATTTGCAGATGAACTTATGAATATGGATATACCAACTTATGCAGATATAGGGGTAGGGTATTTTGACACTATAGAAATAAAAACTATAATGAGTTTACTTCAAATTATTGATAATCCTATGCAAGATATACCTCTGCTTGCAGTGCTAAAATCACCTATATGTGGACTTACACCAGAAGAACTTATAGACATAAGAGTAGAAGAACATAATAAAAGTTTTTATGAAGCTTTAGAGGAATATAGTAATCATGAAGATGAAAAGGCATTAAAGTGTATTGAATTTATAGAAAAACTAAAAGACTATAAGGAAAAATCCCTATATATGAGCACAGACGAATTTTTATGGTATCTGTACACTAACACAGGATATTATGCATACGTAGGTGCTTTACCTGGAGGATCTCAAAGACAAGCAAACTTAAAGATATTATTTGAAAGGGCAAAGCAATTTGAAGAAACAAGTTTTAAAGGTATATTTAGTTTTATAAATTTTGTAGCTAAGCTTAAAAAATCAAATACTGATATGGGAAGTGCTAAAACTCTTGGGGAAAATGCAGACGTTGTAAGAATAATGAGTATACATAAAAGTAAGGGGCTAGAGTTCCCTGTTGTAATATGTTCTGGTATGGGGAAAAACTTCAATACTCAAGATTTTAAAAATGATATATTATATCATCATGAACTAGGATACGGTCCTCAAATAGTAGATTATGAAAGAAAAATATCTTATCCAAGTATAGCTAAAGAGGCATTAAAAAGTAAAATTAATGTAGAAAATTTATCTGAGGAAATGAGGGTACTTTACGTAGCATTTACAAGACCTAAAGAAAAGCTTATAATAACAGGTTCAACGAGAAACATTGAGAAATCTTTACAAACATGGGCAAATGGAGTAGAGGGAAATAAAGCAATATCACAGTATAAGGTACTAAAAGGTAAAAGTTACTTAGATTGGATAATGCCATCAGTATTAAAGCATAAAGATTTAGAAGAATTAAGAGACTTTGCTAATATAGATATAGAATATATAGACAATCATAATTCAAAGTGGGTATCTAATATATGGTATAAAGAAGATGTCACTTTAACTCAAAATGAAGAAGAGGAAGAAAAGAGCATAAGAGAGATAATAGACAGTCTAGATGTAGAAAATCCTGATACAGAGTATTTTAGTATAATAAAAGAAAAATTAGATTTTAAATATCCCTATGAAGCATGTGTAACAAAACCTGCGAGTATATCTGTAACTGAAATCAAAAAAATACAAAATGCTCATGAAGAAGATTTTTCTCAAGAAGTATTTAGTAATCAAATAACTCTCAAAAAACCTATATTTATGCAAGAGGAAGAAGATATAGAAAAGATAACTGGTGCAGAGAGGGGTACTATAGTTCATTTAGTTATGCAGATAATAGACTTTAATAAGATATATACTATTGATGATATAAAAGAGCAAATAAGTAGGTTTATTAAAAAGGGAATAATAACTGAAAAGCAGTCTAGAGTAGTTAATCCATTTAAGATATATAAATTCTTTAAATCTCATATAGGACAAAGAATGTTAAAGTCATCATTTATTAAAAGAGAACAGGCCATATATGCTCAAATCAAACTTAAAGATGTGTATATATATGAAGATTTAGCAACTGAAGGAAATGTACAAGACTTTGATGAAGAAAGCATAATGCTAAGGGGTATAATTGATGCATACTTTGAAGAAGATGATAAGATTGTTATAGTTGACTATAAAACTGATTTTGTAAATGACGAAAATAAAAATGAAGTAATAAATAGGTACAAAAAACAATTAGATTTATATTCTGAAGTGGTAGAAAAATTAACAGGAAAAGAAGTCAAAGAGAGGTACATATATCTATTCGGAATAGATGAAGATGTTAGTATATAAATAAAAACTTAATATAATTAAACTTTAAATATAAAAAATGAAGGTACTAAGCTAAGTATCTTCATTTTTTATATTTATAACTAGTGATAATAAAAGAATAATTAACATAGTATGAAAATAAGCGAGTGAAATTTTCATAAGGAAGTGATACTTTGAGCTTGTTAAGACCAACTTATGTACAGATAAATCTAGATAATATAAAACATAATTTGCAGGAAATAAAAAAATATACCAAAAATAGTACTAAAATAGGCGCAGTATTAAAGTCAAATGCATATGGGCATGGTTCTATAGAAATAGCTAAACTATTATGTAGAGAAGGTATTGATTACTTATGTGTAGCAACACTTAGTGAAGCTCTAGAATTTAGAAGAGAAAACATTAAATCTCCTATTTTAGTTATGGGATATATTCCAAATGAATATATAGAATTAGCAGTTGAAAATAATATAACTATAACTGTAATTAAAGAAGAGCAAGGAAAAATTATAAACAACATATGTAGTAAAATTAACAAAATAGGAAAAGTTCATATAAAGTTAGATACAGGATTTAATAGATTAGGACTTAAGGTAAATCAAAATACATTTCAAGAAATATATAGTTTATTATTATTAAAGAATTTATATATTGAGGGTATTTTTTCACATCTAGCACTTAGAGATGAAAAATCAGATTATATTCAATTTAATATATTTAAAAAGACTATAAATGAATTAGAAAAAATTAAGACGATACCTATAAAGCATATTTGTGATAGTATAGGGTTTGTTTCATATAAGGATTTTCATATGGATATGGTGAGGATAGGTGCAAGTATATATGGATACAACAATAGAGATTCTTCCTTACAGCTAAAGCCTGCTATAACATTCAAGTCAAAGATAATTCAGGTTAAAGAGGTTAGAGGCGGTGAGGCTATAGGATATGATTATTCGTATGTAGCAAATAAAAATATTAAAATAGGAATTATACCTTGTGGATATGGAGATGGGATACCAAGAAGTTTATCAAATAAAGGGTATGTAGATATAAATAATAAAAGATGTAACATAATAGGTAAAATATGTATGGATCACCTTGTAATAGACATTAGTTATTTAGATAAATGTGATTACGATGCAGATGTAGTATTTTATGGAGAAAATGGTCCTACACTTTTAGAAATAGCAAATTTGATAGATACAAATAGAAATGAACTATTAAGCTTAATATCTAGAAGGGTAGATAGAGTATATATTGAGAATGGAGAAATTAAAAAAATTTTAAACTATATATACTAAGGGGGAAAATTATGATATTTCCAGAAAAACTAAAAAAAGGAGATACAATTGGAGTTATAGCACCAGCAAGTCCATCTAAATCTAAAACAAAAAAATTACTAACTTATGAATTAGAAAAAATAGAGCAAGAATTAAATAAATTAGGGTATAAAGTCAAATTTGGAAAGACTTGTTACCTAAGATATAAGGGGTATTTAGCAGGTGAAGATGAGTTTAGAGTAAAGGACATAGAAAATATGTTTTTAGATAAAGACGTAAATGGTATACTTTGTCTAAGAGGCGGATATGGAACACTTAGAATAATTGATAAAATAAACTACAACATTATAAAAGAGAATCCTAAGGTATTTATAGGGTATTCTGATATAACAGCACTTCATATAGCCTTTAATCAAATAGCGAACTTAGTTACCTACCATGGAATTATGGGATTAAATTTTTTACACTATGATAAATATACTTTTGATTCCTTCTCAAATATATTATCAATGGAAGATGAAATTATTATAAAAAATCCAGAAGACGAAGAATTACACACTTTAGTACAAGGAAAAGCTAATGGGATTACAGTAGGAGGAAATCTAGCTGTAATAATTAGCACCCTTGGAACAAGATATGAAATTGATACAAAAAATAAAATTTTATTTATTGAAGAAATAGGAGAAAATATGTATAAGATAGATAGAATGCTTACACAATTAGAACTTAGCAATAAGTTAAATGACTGTTGTGGGATAATATTTGGAGACTTTAAAAAGTGTAGAAAAGATAATGAAGATGATTATGATTTATATGAATTATTATTTGAAAAGATTAAAAAATATAATAAACCATGCTTATGTAATCTAAAAGTAGGTCATTGTACATCATCAAATAGTATTTTACTAGGGGGAAATTGCTGCTTAGATGCTACGAACAAATCTATAAAATTTGTAAAATAATAATATCTATTAATAAAAATAACATAAAAGGAAGATGTTTAGACATCTTCCTTTTATGTTATAATCAAACTATTAAAATATATAAATAAATCATATTATTTAGGAGGATAAAATGAGATTTATTCATACATCAGATTGGCATCTAGGAAAAAGCTTAGAAGGTCACTCAAGATTAGAAGAACAAACCAAATTCTGTGAAGAATTTATACAGATAGTGGATGATAATAATATAGATATGGTTATAATAGCAGGAGATATATATGACACATCAAATCCACCTGCACAAGCTGAAAAATTATTCTATAAAACAATATCAAGATTATCAGACAATGGAAAAAGATGTGTATTAATAATAAGCGGTAACCATGATAATCCGGAAAGACTACAAGCATCAAGCCCTCTTGCACATGAGCAGGGGATAATAATACTTGGAAATCCTCTAAGTAAAACAGAAGTATCAAAGTATAAAAACTTTGAGATATTAGAAGCGAAAGAGGGATGTATAAAACTTAATATAAATAATGAGAGGGTTGTTGTTATAACGCTGCCATATCCAAGTGAAAAGAGGCTTAATGAAGTAATACTTCAAAATGATGAAGACAAAGAAAGACAAATAACATATTCTCAAAGAGTTGGTGAGTTATTTAAAGAATTAGAAGAAAACTTTGAAGATGATTCAATAAATTTAGCTGTATCTCACCTTTTTGTTGTCGGTGGAGAAGAAACAGAATCTGAAAGACCAATACAACTTGGAGGAAGTTTATTAGTAGAGAAAAAAGACTTACCTCAAAAGGCTGATTATATAGCTTTAGGGCATTTACATAAAATGCAAAAATCTTCACAAAGGTTAAATGCATACTACTCAGGATCTCCTATACAATATAGCAAAGATGAAAGATCATATACTAAAGGATGCTATATAGTTGATATAAATAAAGACAAAGAAATAACAGTAGAAAAAAAATACTTTAAAAACTATAAACCTATAGAGGTATTTAAATGCAATGGAATCGAAGATGCATTAGAAGTGTGCGAAAAAAATAAAGACAGAGATATATGGTCTTATTTTGAAATAAAAACAGATGAAGTTATATCACAGTCTAACATAAAAAAAATGAAAGATACATTAAAAGATATAATAGAAATAAAACCAATAATAGCATCAAAAGAATATAATGAAGAAATAGACGTAAAAGAAAAATCTATGGGAGAATTATTCAAGGAATTCTATGAATTTAGTAGAGGAGTAGAACCTAAAGGAGAGCTTATGGATTTATTCTTAGATATAATAAATGAAGAAGGTGAAGCTAAAGATGAGACCTATTAGATTAGAGTTAAGTGGTTTAAATAGTTATATAGATAAATCAGTTATAGATTTTGAAAAACTAACTGATAGAGGTTTATTTGGGATTTTTGGTAAAACTGGAAGTGGTAAGTCAACTATATTAGATGCAATGACAATAGCTATGTATGGAAGTATACCTAGAAATACTAAAGAATTTATAAATAGTAGCTCCGATAAAGCAATAATATCTTATGAATTTGAAATCGGAAGTAAAAACGCAAAGAGAAGGTATAAAGTAGATAGAACTATAGTTAGAACTAATACAGGTACTAAAACTTCATATGCAAGATTAATAGAGATGTATGAGGATGAAAGTGAAAAAGTATTAGCAGACAAAGTTGGAGAAGTAAATAATAAAATCGCTGAAATTGTAGGATTAACAGCTAATGATTTTATGAGATCAGTAGTACTTCCACAAGGTAAGTTTAATGATTTCTTAAAGCTAGCAGGTGCGGATAGAAGGGACATGCTAGAGAGAATATTTAATCTTGAAAAATACGGAAGAGGATTAATAGATAAAGTTAAGAAAAGAAAAAACGTACAACAACAAGCTTTAAGAGATATAAATTCTAAGCTAAGTCAATATGATACTGTAAGTGAAGAAGTATATAATCAAGTACAAAAAGAGTTAGAAGAATTAAGATCATTAGAAATTAGTAAAAATAAAGATTTTGAAATAAACCAAAATAAATATAAAGAAGTTGAAGAAATATATGAAAAACAAGTAAAGTTAGAAAACTACAAGAAAAGAAAGCATGAATTAGATTTAAAGCAAGAAGATATATCAAAAAAAGGAAGACAACTTGAAGATGCATTAAATGCAGATAAGATTAATCCGTACATAAATGCTGTATTGGAGCTTGAGAAAAGGGTTAATGAAGATAGCCTAGAAAGTCAAAATTTAGAAAAGAAACTAGAATTGTTAAATAAAGAACTACTTATAACTAAAGCAAATTATGAGGAAGCATATAAAAATAAAAATGAAAATATGCCAAGGCTATCTGAAGATAGAATCAAACTTCAAAATGCAATAGAATTAGAAGCGGAGTTAGTTGGTTTAGATTCTGAATTAAAAGATATAAAAGGCAAGGGTATAGGTTTAAATCAAGAAAAAGAGATACTTATAAAATTAAAAGAGGATTTAGAAAGCAAGAAAGAGATAGTAATAAATAACTTAAAAAGCTTAGAAGAGAAAATAAGTGAAATAAAGATAAGTGCTGATCTAAAACAGAAAATATTTTTAGCCTATGAGTATGAAAAAGAATATAATAAGCTTTCAGAAAGTAAGACTGTTAAAAATAATAGATTGAATGAAATAAATAAAAATCTAGATGAGATAAACTTAAAGTTAAGATATATTCAAAGGGATAAAGATTCTGTATTGAAAAAACTAACTGAATTAGAAAAACATTATGAAATTTTAATTAAAAAATCTCCAGGAACTAATGAAGAGATAGTTAATAAGACTGAATATATAGCAAACTTAAGAGTAAAAGCAGAATCTATCAAAGAAAATGAAATTAAAAAAGAAAATTTACATAATAACTTAAATAAAATACTAGAAAATAGACATCAGGTAGAAAGAGAATTACATACTTTAAATGATAAATTAGAGGTTAATCATACAAATATAACTTATCTAGATAAAGAATTAGAAAATCTAAAGTATTTAAATTTAGCAACAGAACTTAGAAAAGAATTAAAGGAAAATTCTCCATGTCCAGTATGTGGATCTAGAAATCATGAGCATGTAGATGATACAAACTATAATGAAAATATAGAGTTTACTAAGTCAAAAATAGAAAAATTAAAAGAAGATGAGTCTAATATAAAAGTAAAAATTGAAGAACTCAACAGAAAAAATAGCGAGTGTATATCAGTAGAAAAAATAATATTAAAGGAATTAGAAGAGGTAAAATCTAAAATAGGAGACTTAAGTTCTAATGAACTAATAAAGAAGGTAGAAGAAGAGTCTAAAAGGCTAGAGATATTAAAAATTAATCTACAAAATTGGAATAAGGATAAAGAGGAAAATGAAAGTAGTATAAATAAGGCTAGAGAAGAAAAAAACAAAATTGAAAAAGATGAACTAATACTACAAGAGAGTATAAACTCTTATAAGAAAAATGTAATCGAATTAAAAGAAGAACTAACAGCAATTGAAGAAAACTATAAAACAACAAAAGAAAACTATTTAACACTAAAAGCAATAACTAAAATACAAGATTTAGAAGTAAAAGTAGAAGAGATAAATAATAATGAAAAAGCATTAGAAGATTTAAATAATGAATACTTAAAAATATCTAAGTCAAAAGAAGCAATGGAAAAAGATATAGTAAATTATCAAAATAACCTACATAAAATAGAGTTAGATTTAATTCAAGCTAGAGAAATTTATTCTGAAAAGAAAAAAGTGAGAGATGGAAAATACAATGAAATAATAGCAACAACAAAAGGTGAATCTTCAAAATTATTGTTAGAGAATCTAGAAAATAATATAAATAAGCTTATATCTCAAGAGGAAATGATAAAAAATAAATTAGAAGCTCAAAGGTTGGAATTTGAAAAAACTACATCTGACAAATCAAATATAGATGGAAGATTAAAGATAGCAAAAGAACAGTATAAAATACAAACAGATACTTTAAATAAATCATTAGAGGAGTATAAATTTGAAAGTATATATGCTGTAAAAAGATCATTATTAGATAAAGAATACTTAAGAAAACTACATGATGAGATAACACAATATGAAGAAGAGCAAAAAGTATTAGGTATAAAGATAAATGATCTAGTTAAATCAATAGGTGATAGAAAAATAAATGAAAAGGACTTTAATGAATTAAAAGATAGTATTGATAACTTAAAAATAGAAATTAGTAGAATATCCCAAGATATAGGATCAAAGCAAACTATACTAAGTACCCTAAAAGAATCTTTAGACAAGATAAAAGATTTAAATAAAGAGTTAAAGGCAGTTCAACATAAAGTGGATTTATTAGATGATCTAGATAAGATTGTTCAAGGAAATAGATTTGTTGAGTATGTTGCTACTAATCAATTAAAGTATATAGCGCTTGAAGCATCTAATAGATTAGAGTCTATAACTAAAGGTAGATATGCATTAGAAATAGATTCAACATTAAACTTTGTAATGAGAGACAACTTTAATGGTGGGCAAAGAAGAAGTGTAGATACTTTATCTGGAGGAGAAACATTCTTAACATCACTATCATTAGCATTAGCATTATCATCTCAAATACAATTAAAGGGAAGTGCTCCCCTTGAATTTTTCTTCTTAGATGAAGGATTTGGATCTTTAGATAGTGAACTACTAGAAACTGTTATAGAATCACTGGAAAGACTACATCATGATAAACTTAGTGTTGGAATTATAACTCACGTTGAAGAGTTAAAAAATAGAGTTCCAATTAAGTTAATAGTATCTCCTAGTGAAGTTGGACAAGGATCTAAAGTAAAAATAGAATATAGTTAAAAAAAATTGGTGACTACAGGGGGAGTATGTAGTCACCATATAAATATATATACTTATTAGGGGGAGAGATATATAATTTCCGCTCTCATTTATAAGTATTGGCAAATTTTAAATTTATATTCAAAAAAAATAAAAAATAACCACCTAACCAGGGGGGGATTAGGTGGTTTAAAGAATATTTGGGGGAAAGAATTTTTTTTATATCCGATCACTAAATTAGAATATTAACAGGAGTTTTGATATTTATAGTGTAAGAGAAACTCTTTTAATTTCTCTTACACTATAGTATATGCAAAAATATTAAAATGTGACATAAAAGTATAAAAATATGTAATTAATTTAAATATTTGTCTAAATTTAGCAAAGATTTAAACTCATCGAAACTAATCTTATCAATAAATGAACCTAATCTATGTTTTCCTTGTGCATTATTTTCATAAACGTTAACTATTTCAGCAACTAGTTCTAATGCATTTTCTTCAGTTAAATTCATTAAAACCTTGTCTCTAAGTCTAGGCATAGCACCATCTTTTTCTAGTAAATCTTTCATTTTACCTCCTTTTTAAATTTAATACTATTATAAGGGGATAAAAAAAATTATAATGCAAATGTATTTTAATAGTATTGGAAATGATAGATAATATAGATTATATCTAAATTAATAAATTTCCAAATAAGGGTAAGTATGTTATAATATATTAACATATAAACAGAAATTTAAAAGAAATTAGGAGTGTGGTTTAGGTTGGAATCGACCGGTATATTGATTCAGATTATTGTATTAGTGATATTACTTATAGGATCAGGATTTTTCTCAGCATCTGAGACTGCATTAATGTCACTTAGCAAAATAAGAATAAGACATATGAAAGAAGAAGGGGTTAAGGGCGCAAAGCTAGTAAGTAACTTAATAGAAGAGCCAAATAAGTTATTAAGTTCTATATTAATAGGAAATAACGTTGTTAATATAGCAGCAACTTCTATATCAACATCACTATTTATTACATTACTTAAAGGGCCGGAAGCAGTACCATTGGCAACTGCTGTTATGACTGTGTTAGTATTAATATTTGGAGAAATAACTCCAAAAACTATAGCAGCAAATAGTTCAGAAAAAGTGGCTATATTTGTTTCTAAGCCAATAAAGGCAATAATATTTATATTAACTCCAGTAGTATGGGTACTTAATATAGTAACAAATTTAATATTTAAGTTATTTGGAATAAAAACAAAAGGGAATGAACCATATATAACAGAAGAAGAATTAAAAACTATGGTTAATGTAGGGCATGAAGAAGGTGTCCTAGAAATAGAAGAAAGAGAAATCATAAACAATGTATTTCAGTTTGGGGATATGCAAGCTAAAGAAGCTATGGTACAAAGATTAGATATTATAGCTATAGATGTTGAAGATTCATATGAAGAAATAATACAGCAATTTAAAGAAGAGAAATTAAGTAGAATGCCAGTATACAATGAATCTATAGATGACATCATAGGTGTACTTAATATAAAGGATATCATATTCTTAAGTGATGAAGAGATAGCAAATTTTGATATAAGGTTGTATGTAAGGGAAGCGTTCTTTACATATGAATTTAAGAAAATCACTCAACTTTTAGAAGAGATGAAAAAAGAAAAAATACAAATGGCTATAGTTGTTGATGAGTATGGAGGAACTGCAGGTATAATAACTGTAGAAGACTTAGTAGAAGTAATCGTTGGAGATATAGATGACGAGTACGATGAAGAAGATGAAGATATAATAGTAGTTAAAGAAGATGAATATATCGTAGATGGGGGACTTAAAATAAGTGATGTCAACGAACTTATTGGAGTTAGATTAGAGTCTGAAGAATTTGATTCTATAGGAGGCTACATCATAGGTTATTTAAGAAGACTTCCAGAAGAAAATGAAGTTATAGAAGTAGATAACATAAGATTCTGTATAGAAAGTTTAGATAAAAATAGAATAAAGAAAATAAGAATATACACATAAAACACTACAATATTGTAGTGTTTTTTGTTTTATTTGAAATTTATATAAATTAATTTTAATAGTAAAGATATTTGTTAATAATTAATAATATATTATAAGGGAAGTGATTAGATGAATGTAATAGATAATAGATTCATAAAAGTATTAAAGAAAAACATGATATTTATATTACTATATACAACAGTATTTATTTTGATTTATAAGACATTTCATTATATATCACCATTTTTAGTAGGAGGTATTATTGCATTTTTGATAAACCCTATATCAGAAAAATTAAGGTATAAGTTTAATATAAATAAAGGTGTATCAACTTTAGTATTAAGTTTTATTGCAGTTATAATATTTGTAGTATTAGCTGGATTATTAATAATGGCGGGAATAGATAGTTTATTAGAATTCGTAAATAATACTGTAAATAATTATGATTACATAAGTGATTTTATTTCAAATATAGCAATTAAACTAAATTTATATTTAGAGCAACTTGAGAACATACCAAACATAAATATAGAGTTTTTAATGCAAAAATATAGCACCAATATAGTAAGTATAGCAAAACAATTATTAGAAAGTTTCGTAAATTTTTTAGGATCAATTCCATATATATCTATATTCATTATAACCTTATTCATATCTACATATTTTATAGCAAAAGATATAGATAAAATAGAATATAGTTTTTACAATATGTTCTCTGAACCAACAAAGACTAAGGTTAAGAATATAAAAAGAGAAATAATAAAATCAATATTAGGATATATAAAAGCTTATGCCATATTAATGGGAATAACTTTCATAGTAACTTGGCTAAGCCTTAGAGTATTTGATATACCATATTCTATGACGTTAGGTATTATAGCTGGTTTGTTGGATTTAATACCTTTTTTAGGGATAGTAGTAATATATTTACCTTTTATAGTTTATTACTGTATAGTAAAAAACTATCTTATAGCAATAACTCTTATAGTTGTATTTGCGCTACTATCATTGTTAAGACAGGTTTTAGAGCCTAAATTAGTATCCACCAATATAGGTATTAGTCCATTAGCTACATTAGCAGCCATATTCATAGGTATACAAGTAAAAGGAATAATTGGAATAGTATTTTTTTTAGGTCTTACAATAATGCATCAAATATTAAAAAAGGTAGATATACTTTAGTAAGTTTTTGTAATATAATAGAAATATAAGGGATATATTACTTAACAATTATTAGACCAAAGAAAGAAGGTATAACCATGAAAAATAAAGTAGTAGAAAGATTCTTAAAGTATGTGACATTTGATACAACTGCAGATCCTAAGAATGCAAATTGTCCATCTAGCGAAGGACAAAGAGTTTTTGCAAACTACTTAGTAGAAGAACTAAAATCATTAGGATTAGAAGATGCTAATGTTGATAAAAATAGTTACGTTATGGCAACTTTAAAAGGAAATACAGAAGGTGTTGATACAATAGGATTTATATCTCACTTAGATACAGCTCCTGATATAACTGGGAAAAACGTTAAACCAAGAATAATAGAAAATTATGATGGAAAAGATATAGTACTAAATAGAGAATTAAATGTAGTTACAAAAGTATCTGATTACCCAGAATTAAAAGGCCTAGTTGGAGAAGACTTAATAGTTACAGATGGTACTACACTACTTGGTGCAGATGATAAAGCTGGTATAGCAGAAATAATAACAGCGATAGAATATTTAGTAAATAACCCTGAAATAAAGCATGGAGATATAAAAGTAGGATTTACTCCTGATGAAGAAGTAGGAAGAGGAGCAGATCTATTTGATGTTGAAAAATTTGGTGCAAAATATGCATATACAATAGATGGCGGTATAGAAGGTGAACTTCAATATGAAAACTTCAATGCTGCTGGAGCTACAATATCTATACAAGGAAGAAACGTACATCCAGGTGCATCAAAAAATAAAATGGTAAATGCATTACATATAGCAGCTGAGATATCTGAAATGTTCCCAGCTAGCGAAAGACCAGAGACTACAGAAGGATATGAAGGATTCTACCACTTAAATGATTTAAATGGTAATGTAGAAAATGCTAGTATGGTTTATATAATAAGAGATCATGATAAAGAAAAGTTTGAAGCTAGAAAAGCTCACATGCAAGATGTAGTAAATAAATTAAACGAAAAATATGATGGAAGAATAACATTAGACTTAAAAGACCAATACTTTAACATGAAAGAAAAAGTAGAACCTGTTAAGTTTATAGTTGATATAGCAGAAGAAGCTATGAATGAAGTTGGAATAACTCCTAAAATAGTACCAGTTAGAGGTGGTACAGATGGGGCTAGATTATCATTTATGGGTCTTCCTTGTCCAAATATATTTACAGGTGGTTTAAACTTCCATGGAAAGAACGAATGTATACCAGTAGGATCTATGGAGAAATGTGTAAATCTTATAGTTAAAATAGCAGAAAAATATGCTCAAAAATAAATAAAATAACAAAAGGCTATCTCTTATTTAAGAGATAGCCTTTTATTATTTTATAAGTTTATTTGTATAAATATGTAACAATTCCGTATAAAAAGAATATATTTTTAGTAAGTAGAAAATAATCTACTAACCTAAAAATACAAGGAGAGGAATTGTAATGCCAAAAAATAAAATAGATATAGATAGAGAAAAAAGAAGAAGAAATAGGGAAGAAAGAAGAAGAAATAGAGAAATAAGAAGAGGAATGCGTGAGTGCGAAGATTCATGCGTAAATGAAGATCCAAATGAAGATATAAATTTAGATCCAGATCCACAAGTTGATATAAATGTAACAGCGGATGCAAATGCAGATGCAACGTCAGAATCAACATCAGAATCTAATGCAGAATCAACAGCAGATGTAGATGCAAATGCAGATTTAGACACAACAGTAGATGCAGCAGTAGACGCAAATGCGGACCTAGATGCGAATGCAGATTTAGATACAACGGTAGACGCAGCAGTAGACGCAAATGCGGACCTAGATGCGAATGCAGATTTAGATACAACAGTAGACGCAAATGCAGACCTAGATGCGAATGCAGATTTAGATACAACAGTAGACGCAAATGCAGACCTAGATGCGAATGCAGATTTAGATACAACAGTAGACGCAAATGCAGATTTAGATACAACAGCAGATGTAGATGCAAATGCAGACTTAGATGCGAACGCAGATTTAGATACAACAGCAGATGTAGATGCAAATGCGGACCTAGATGCGAATGCAGATTTAGATACAACGGTAGACGCAAATGCAGACCTAGATGCGAATGCAGATTTAGATACAACGGTAGACGCAAATGCAGACTTAGATGCAACATCTGATTCAACATCAGACTCAGATGCAACAGCAGATGCAGATGCAACATCTGATTCAACATCAGACTCAGATGCAACAGCGGATGCAGATGCGACATCTGACTCAACATCAACATCAGATTCAGATGCAACAGCAGATGCAGACTCAACAGCGGATGCAGATGCAACATCTGATTCAACATCAGACTCAGATGCAACAGCGGATGCAGATGCGACATCTGATTCAACATCAGACGCAGATGCAACAGCGGATGCGGACTCAACAGCAGATGCAGATGCAACATCTGATTCAACATCAGACTCAGATGCAACAGCGGATGCAGACTCAACAGCAGATGCAGACGCAACATCTGATTCAACATCAGACTCAGACTCAACAGCAGACGCAGATGCAACATCTGATTCAACATCAGACTCAGATTCAACATCTGATGCAAGTTCAGACGCTGATGCAACAGCGGATGCAGACGCAACATCTGATTCAACATCAGACTCAGATGCAACAGCAGATGCGGACTCAACAGCAGATGCAGATGCAACATCTGATTCAACATCAGACTCAGATGCAACAGCAGATGCAGACGCAACATCTGATGCAGACGCAACATCTGATTCAACATCAGACTCAGATGCAACAGCGGATGCAGACGCAACATCTGATGCAGACGCAACATCTGATTCAACATCAGACTCAGATGCAACAGCGGATGCAGACTCAACAGCAGATGCAGACGCAACATCTGATTCAACATCAGACTCAGATGCAACAGCAGATGCAGACGCAACATCTGATTCAACATCAGACGCAGATGCAACAGCGGATGCGGACTCAACAGCAGATGCAGATGCAACATCTGATTCAACATCAGACTCAGATGCAACAGCGGATGCAGACTCAACAGCAGATGCAGACGCAACATCTGATTCAACATCAGACTCAGACTCAACAGCAGACGCAGATGCAACATCTGATTCAACATCAGACTCAGATTCAACATCTGATGCAAGTTCAGACGCTGATGCAACAGCGGATGCAGACGCAACATCTGATTCAACATCAGACTCAGATGCAACAGCAGATGCGGACTCAACAGCAGATGCAGATGCAACATCTGATTCAACATCAGACTCAGATGCAACAGCAGATGCAGACGCAACATCTGATGCAGACGCAACATCTGATTCAACATCAGACTCAGATGCAACAGCGGATGCAGACGCAACATCTGATGCAGACGCAACATCTGATTCAACATCAGACTCAGATGCAACAGCGGATGCAGACTCAACAGCAGATGCAGACGCAACATCTGATTCAACATCAGACTCAGATGCAACAGCAGATGCAGACTCAACAGCAGACGCAGATGCAACATCTGATTCAACATCAGACTCAGATGCAACAGCAGATGCGGATTCAACATCAGACTCAGATGCAACAGCAGATGCGGACTCAACAGCAGATGCAGACGCAACATCTGATTCAACATCAGACTCAGACTCAACAGCAGACGCAGATGCAACATCTGATTCAACATCAGACTCAGATTCAACATCTGATGCAAGTTCAGACGCAGATGCAACATCTGATTCAACATCAGACTCAGACTCAACAGCAGATGCAAGTGCAGATGTAGATTCAACATCAGAATCTAGTGCAAACAATCAATCAAATGCAAACAACAATATAGGACCAATAACTGTTCATACACCTATAAATATATATGTTACTTGTGGATGTTGTGGAAAAAAACATAAATTTGAACATGACGAAATAAATTGCAATAATAACAATTGCGATGATGATAATTGTGATAATGATAATAACAATAACAATTGTTGTTAGGACTAGCAAGAAAATAGGAAAATATAATTATTAAAAAATAAGGAGTATATGGGATATGAATTTTAGAAAAAAAATGCAGAGTAGTAAAAGCTCGCATGATAGCAAACACGATAGTAAACATGATAGCAAACATGATAGCAAACACGATAGCCAGCATGACAACAAACACGATAGCAAACATGATAGTAAGAGTGAACCAATAAAAAATAGTAAAAAAGTGAGCGATTCTAAAACGGTTAAAAAAAGTGGAAACGATGAATAAAAAGTAGATATATATAAATAGAGGAGAGGCTAAAATAACCTCTCCCTTTTAATTTATATGTATTACGTCACCGCTATTTATATCTAGTAAGTTAAATTCCATATCAACTTCATCATCACTTTGATTTATATCTATGATAGCGACTGAATGAGTGCCATCTTTAGGAATTGATGTACTTCCAGGATTTAATACTATTAAATTTTCATCTATATAAAGTTCTTTAACATGAGTATGACCAAGAATAAGTATATCTCCACCCATATTTTTAGCATCTTGTATAGTATCTTCTTTAGACTTAGTATATCCATGAGTCATTATTATTCTAGTTTCACCAAATTGATTCATAACATACGGACTTTGGATAGGATGATTTATAACCATTTGATCAACGTCAGCGTCACAATTTCCCCTAGCGATAATTATATTATTAAGTTCATTAATTTTGGCTATTACTCCTTTTGGATTATAACCTTCTGGAATATCATTTCTAGGTCCATGGTACAGAACATCACCACCATGTAAAATCACATCACACTCAGATAATGCATCTAGTGCCTTTTCAAAATAAAGTAAACTTCCATGAGTATCGCTCATTACACCTATTTTCATTTCATTTCCTCCTAAGTTAAGATTACAAGAATTTTTCAGAAACCCTACTCCAAAATTCATAGTTTGACATTCTGAGTAATTTTATTTTAACATCAGACATAAAAGTTTTAATGCTAGAAATACGATTAAATTTATGCTCGACTCCATCTATTACTATTATAATTGAGTTTTCAAATCTATATTCAGGAGTAATATTTATTACAGAATCATTAGAACATATAATACTAGAAGTAAAACTTCTATAAGCATTTGTATTTATAGGATAAAGTGGAGTAAGCTGCATTAAGCTTATACTTGGATCAACAATACTACCTCCTGCTGCATAATTGTAGGCTGTTGAACCTGTAGGAGTTGATATAATCATTCCATCTCCACTAAATTTTTGTATATGTCTATCATTTATATTTACGTCAATGTGTATAATCCTAGATTTATCTCCTTTTACAACGACTTCATTTATAGCAAATATATCATTACAATGTTTATCAGTACAGATACTAGCACCAAGAAGAGGTATATCTTGTATCAAATAATCTTCATTTATGTATGATGTTATAAATCTATCAATATCATCTGGAGAAATATCTGGGAAAAAGCCAAGGTGCCCTGTGTTTATCCCGACTACTGGAACATCAGGAAAATTAAAATCGTGAACAGTCTTTAAAAAAGATCCATCTCCACCAATTGATATAACAAGTTCTGTATCTGGATGGAAATAATCGATTACCTCAAATCCAGCAGAGATCAGTTTGTTAGTTAATAAGTTTTTCGTTGCAATAGATTTTTTAAGTTCATTTGATTTTACAGTTATAATTTTTCTCATTTTTCCACCCCTCTATACTTTGTATTATAGCATAACTTAATAGGTTAAATTATAGTTAATTAAAAGTAGACAAATAAACTCTTTATACTCAAATAGTTGATTATAGAGGTACATATATAAGATAATACATAAAGAAAGAATTTATGTATACTAAAAATAAGTAAAATTTAAAGTTTATAAACAAATATAAGTAAGATATTAATAATAAAAGGTCTTATCTATTAATCTAAAATAGTATAAAATATATAATGTTATAAGAAAAGAAGGTAGGTGCAGATTTGTTTAAAAAGGAAGAACAAAGGTATAATATCATATCTTATACGAGTGAAGAAAATTCAACGTTAAAAGAGATACTATTAGATAAATTAAATTTCTCTGTAAGATCATTATCAAAGATGAAAAGAGAACAAAGTATGTTAGTAAACGGTGAATTTAAAAAGCCTAGTACTAAAGTTAAAAAAGGTGATTTAATAGAAGTAAAAATAGAAGAAGATATGGCGAATTTTACACCACAAGATTTAAATTTAGACATATTGTATGATGACTTTGATATAATAATGGTTAACAAACCACCGTTTATGGTGGTACATCCGACTAAAAGCCATAGTGAAAGCACAATAGCAAATGGGATAACTGACTATATAATCAAGAAAAATGAAAAAGTTAAAGTAAGGTTTGTAAATAGATTAGATATGAATACATCTGGTTTAGTTATAGTTGCTAAAAATGCTTATGCACATCATACTTTATCATTAGATATGAGCAAAGATAAAGTTGAAAAAACTTATATAACTGTTGTAAAAGGAATAGTAAAAGAAGATTTTGGAACTATAAATCAACCAATATATAGACCCACGGAAGATAGTATAAAAAGAGTTGTGGATGAAAGAGGGCAGGAATCTGTAACTCATTATAAAGTATTAGAAAGATTAAATGATGCTACAGTACTAGAAGTAAAGCTTGAAACAGGGAGAACACATCAAATAAGAGTCCATATGAACTATATAGGTCATGGTATAATAGGTGATGAGCTTTATGGATATGTAGATGAAAATCTCATAAATAGACAAGCATTACATGCATATAGCTTAAAATTTAATCAGCCTAGAACGAAAGAAGAGTTAGAGTTTAAGGCTAATTTACCAAAAGATATAGAAGACTTAATAAATAAGCTAAAATAACAAATATAATTAGAGGTGAGATTATGATAATTCATAAGTTTATAATACATGTATTAGATAAAAATAGTGATGTTCCAATACTAAATGACTATGAGGGAAAAATAAATCCTGAGGTAGATAAGTTTTTCCAAAAAATAATAAAAAGAGTAACTAAAGATGATGATTTAAGAAAAGGAATATTTAAGGATTATAACAATAATATAATAAAAAATTGCTGTGAGCAGATAATATATGATGAAATCACTTTCTTAGAAAATTCTAAGGAAATAGCAGCATATTTATTTGATATAATGAAAATCAATTCAGAAATAGATTCATGTGATTTAGCAATATGTTTATATACAGTTAAGGATGAAAAATATGTAGCTATACTTAAGCTAGATTATAAAAAACTTTATACTCACTCTATAGAATTTATAGATGATAAGTTTAATATACAAATGGTTGCAAATGAAATAGGTATACCAGAAACAGGAAGACAAAAGCAATGTGCAATTATAGGAGTAAGTGGAATAAATGATGAGTTTCATTTAAGATTGTTAGATAAAGATGCAGAGAAGGAAGAAAGTGAATCAAAGTTCATTAAGGAATTCTTAAATGCAGAAAGAATTGATGATGACAAATATAAGACGAAGGTATTTAAAAAGTCAGCGGAAAATTGGATAACAAATGCATTAACAGAAAATATAAAACAAGCAGAAGATATGAGAAGTGTACTTAATTATACATTAAAAGAAAAGCATGAAATAGATGTGAATGATTTTATAGAAAATAATATAAAAGATGAAAATCTAAAAGAAAGCTTCAAAGAACATATGGAAGATAAGGGATTAGATGAAGGTTTCAATATAGATAAAACATGGGTTGAAAAAAAGCTTAAGAAAAGAAGTATAAAAACGGATAATGGATTTGATTTAAAAGGAAATTTAGAAGATTTTGAAGACCCAATGAAATACAGTGTAAAGCAAAACCCAGATGGAAGTATAGATATAACATTAAAAAATATTAGATTTTACGAAGAGAAGTAGCAAAAAGCACCAAAGACTTATAAAGCTTTGGTGCTTTTTGTATACAAATATTCTGTATTAAACTTAAAATATATGTTTAATTTTTAGAGTAAAGTAATTTCAAGAAATCTGCGCATGTTAAAAATAATATTTTAATTATTAGGAGTAAATTTAATTTTTTAGTGTACATGCAATATATATTATTGAAAGCCATATAAATATAATAGGACTAAAATTGTTACATATTAAGGGGGGAAATATGGAACAACTAAAAGATATGTTAAGAGGGTTTGATTTTGTAGATGATAATCCAATGATATTTTTTTTGATAATAGGATTGGTTGTACTTCTTTTAATTAATTCAAATGGAAACTTAGATTGTTTTTTCGACCAAAATAATTCATTAGTTTGGATTATACTTTTAGTATTTTTAGTATTTATGCTTGGGAGAAATGATGGTTGCCATGATGATTTTTGCTGTTAATAAGTTAAAACCGAGCTTCATATGCTCGGCTTTATTTCTTTAGATTATTGGTTATCTTCTATATATTTACAGATATCACCTATAGTTTTGAAGTTTTCAGCTTCCTCATCTGGAATTTCTATTCCAAATTCATCTTCAAGAGCCATTATAACTTCAACAGCATCTAAAGAGTCAGCTTCTAAATCTTCTATTAAAGAAGTATCTTTAGTCATTACATTTGTGTTATCTATTCCTAATTGTTCAGCTATTATTGATTTTATTTTTTCAAACATGGTTTAACCCTCCTAGAAACGGTTTATAAATTTACTTGTAGTTTAATATAATATTAAAAATTTTTCAATAGAGTTTTTAAGAAAATGTAATAAACTTTTTTAATGAGAATATAAATTAATATATAAATTTTATACATAGGAGGAATTGTTATGAAGTATATAAGTTTACTAATATCTTCAATTGGAGTATTTTTAGTAATATTAGGAAATTTTTATTATAATTCAGTAACATTAGATATGCAAAAGATTAAAGATTATGTGGCAGAAACAAATATTATACTAGAAGATATAATAGATAAGGAATATTATGTATTAGAAAATAAACAAGACTATATAAAAAGACTTAATAGTCTTAAAGAAGGATTAAATAATACTGATACAACATTTTTAATAGATAATTATAAAAACTATAAGGTAAAGTCCATAGATAGTTTAGTAAAAAGCTTAAAAGAGACAGAAGGTAAAAAGATATATTTAGGAGAAGTAGAAAAGTACAATAAATTATGTGATAGAGAGATTGATAGGTTAATAATCAATAAAAACTTAGTATAGTAATCTTATATACATTTAATAAAGACATCATGAATTAAAAGGGGGGGTTTAATGGCAAAATTAGAAGATACCCTAACTCGTTTGTTTGGAGGGAATAATAATATTTTAAACAATAGAATGCTAATAGTTATAGTATTAGTATTTATTGTTATATTTACAGATTTATTAGATGACTTTCTAGAAAACGATAATGCTTGGATGTGGATTATATTAGTACTACTTTTATTATTTAATTTTGATGAAAGTCTTTGTTAATAAGCTTTTTTAAAGAAATCATTTGATTTCTTTTTTTGTGTAAAAAAATTTAGTAATAGACAAATATATTATGATTTAATTTAATAAAAGGGTAACAATTTTACACATTATTACATAATATTTATTAAATAGTTAGTAATATACTATTATTCATAAAATTAAAGGTGGGATATTAATGTCAACAGATCAAGGATTATCAAGATTCTTTGGAGGAGGATTATTTGGCAACACTGGTCTAATAGTATTGATAGTAATAGGTGTAATACTTTTACTAGGAGATGATCTTCTTGAATGGATATTATGTGATGATATGGGTATTATTTGGATAGTTCTTATAATACTTTTATTGACTAATTTTGATTTTGATTGTGGATGTGGATGTTGTTAATAAAGAACTCTATTTAGAGTTCTTTATTAACAAAAAATTTTATAAATTATAAAAAAATAATAACACTTTTTGAAAAATTACATACTATGTATTAAGTGGGCAAAAGCCCTAACGAGACATAAATATACTTCACTAAAGAATTATTCTTATGTAGGGGGGATTTTTGTGAGTAGCAAATTAAGTAGAGTTTTTGATTGTATGGGAGGAGGAGGATGGTGGATAATAATACTATTCTTCTTGTTCTTAGTTTTCCAAGAATGTTGGAGCGATATATGCATAACTGACTGGATTCCATTCCTAATATTATTATTAATAGTGTGTTCATGTGTAGGAGTTAATGATGGAGATTTTGGATGCTGTGAGGCTAACTTCGACTGTGGATGCTAAATAAGAAAACAAAAGAGTGCTTTGCATTCTTTTGTTTTTTTATTTTAAATTATAAAAATAAAAATTATACAAACTAATATCACAAATTTAATTTCTTGCATATTATATGTTAAGAGTGAAAACTCAAATTATAATAACAACAGGAGGTAGCAAAATGTTAGATAGATTATTTGGTGGTTGTGATGGTTTCTTTGGAGGTGCTTGGTGGATAATAATATTATTCTTCTTATTCTTAGTATTTGGAGAACAATGGTGTGAAATAGAAATAGTTGAATGGATACCATTCTTAATATTACTATTAATAGTTTGTAGTTGTGGAGAAATTGGAGGAGATTGTTAGTAAAATTAAAAAATAAAAAACATTATGAGTAACAAAAATTTAAAAGATTCATATTATATACTATACAAAATTTTAGATTATGTATAGACATCTAAAAGTTAATTCATTAAAAAATTTATCAAAGGGAGGAATTTGTTATGCTAGATAGATTTTTTGGAGATTGTGGATTTTTCGCAGGTGGAGCTTGGTGGATAATAGTATTATTCTTCTTATTCTTAGCTTTCCAAGAATGTTGGAGTGAGATTTGTATAACTGATTGGATACCATTCTTAATATTATTATTAATAACATGTTCTTGTGGAGGTCTTTTCGAAGACGGAGATTGCTGTTAATATTTACTAAAAAAGCAACGGTGTTAAATACCGTTGCTTTTTTTTTAATTTAGAGATAAAATATTTACTTATGAAGGTAAATTAATACGCTGTTTTTGGGTATAAAAATTATATTACATAATAAAACTAATAAATAATCGTCTTAAAATATTTATAAAATTTATAATATATGGTAAAATTAAAATTTAAGAAAGTAGACGGATTAAACTTTAAAATACATAAAATATGTATAAGGAGGAACTAAAATGAAAAGCAACATAACTATAAAAGATGTGGCAAAAAGAGCTGGAGTTTCTATATCTACGGTATCGAGAGT
Organism: Romboutsia hominis; assembly: GCF_900002575.1. Classification (NCBI taxonomy): domain Bacteria; kingdom Bacillati; phylum Bacillota; class Clostridia; order Peptostreptococcales; family Peptostreptococcaceae; genus Romboutsia; species Romboutsia hominis. The sequence goes on from NZ_LN650648.1 coordinate 525,386, forward strand.
TATAAATGATTCAAAACCAGTTACTGATGAAGTAAAGCAAAAAGTTTTAGATGTTATAAAGGAAACAGGTTATATACCAAACCCTCTAGCTCGAAGTTTAGTTACTAAAAAAAGTCAGCTAATAGGAGTTATAGTACCAGAAGTATCGGATTCTTTTGTAAATGAAATATTAAATGGTATAGAGGAAGTAGCTAAAATGTATGATTATGAGATATTATTAGCTAATACTTACTCAAATAAAGAACAAGAATTAAAAAGTATAAATTTACTAAGAGCAAAACAAGTTGAAGGTATCGTTATGATATCTTGGAAAGTAGAAGAAGATCATATAAACTATATACAAAACTGTGGAATACCAGCAACTTATATAAGTAAAACAGCAAGAAATTATGATATATATACAGTAAGTACAAGTAATAAAGAAGCTACTTATGATATGACTAAATATCTTTTAGATAAAGGGCATGAAAAAATAGCATTTGTGATGACTAGTAAAGATGATACAGTACTTGAAATGGAAAGATTATCGGGATATGAAGAAGCCTTAAATGAAAGAAATATACAATTAGATAAGAGCTTAGTTAAATATGGTGGAACTACTTATGAAGCTGGATATGAAAGTATGAAAGAACTACTTGATGAAGGAATAATACCTCATGCAGCATTTGTAACGGGAGATGAAGCTGCAATAGGAGCCATAAATGCAATATGCGATGCTGGATATAAAGTACCGGAAGATATATCAGTTGCAGGATTTAATGATGTAAAAATAGCTAATATGTATAGACCAAAATTAACTACAGTACATCAACCATTATATGATATGGGAGCTGTAGCTATAAGAATGGTAATCAAAATGATAAATAAAGAACAGTTAGACGAAAAGAAAATAGAATTACCATACAGAATAGTTGAAAGAGAAAGTGTAATAGAAAGATAATAAAAAAGTGTCTTAAAATAATACTAGCATTATTTTAAGACACTTTTTTATTATAGCTATATCATATAATTTTAATTATTATTAAGGAGGATTGCATAAAAAAGTATAGAAGTCTTTTAAATAGAATATATTTTTACATTGGGGAGGTTACGCTGTGGGGATAATTACACTAAATGGAAATGATTTAACCATAGAAGATGTTGTAAAAGTAGCAAGGAATGATTATAAGGTAAAGCTTAGTAAGGAAGCTATAGATAATATTCAAAAATCTAGAGCTTTAGTAGATAAATTCGTGAAAGAAGATAAAGTATCTTATGGAATAACTACAGGCTTTGGAAGATTTTCAGATATAGTTATATCTAAAGATGACGCAAAAGAATTACAAAGAAATTTAATTATAAGTCATTCTTGTGGAGTGGGAAATCCACTAGACGAAGAAATAGTAAGAGCTATTATGCTACTTAGAATAAATGCTTTGTCAAAGGGATATTCAGGGATAAGATTACAAACATTAGAAGTATTAATAAGTATGGTAAATGAAGGAGTACATCCTATAATACCAGAGAAAGGTTCACTTGGTGCATCTGGAGATTTAGCGCCACTATCTCATATGGTTTTAACTATGATAGGAGAAGGTGAAGCTATATATAAAGGTGAAAGATTACCTTCAAAAGAAGCAATGAAAAAAGCAAACATAGATATATTAGAAGACTTATCTTATAAAGAAGGTTTAGCTCTTATAAATGGAACACAAGTTATGACGGCAATAGGTTTATTAACACTATATGACTCCATAAATCTATTAAAGCATGCAGATATAGCATTAGCTTTAACTATGGAAGGTTTAAATGGAATATCTTGTGCAATGGACGAGAAGGTTCATAGAGTAAGACCACATAAAGGTCAAATAAATACAGCTAAAAATATATTAAATATAGTTAAAGATAGTGAAATGACAACAAAACAAGGAGAAATAAGAGTACAAGATGCATATTCATTAAGATGTTCTCCTCAAATACATGGTGCTAGCAAAGATGCTATAGAATATGTTAAAAATAAAGTAAATATAGAGATCAACTCAGTAACAGACAACCCAATAATATTTCCAAATCAAGAAGAAGTTATATCAGGTGGAAACTTCCACGGACAACCAATGGCATTAGCTTTTGATTTTTTATCAATAGCATTAGCAGAGATAGCTAATATATCAGAAAGAAGATTAGAAAAATTAGTAAACCCAGCAATAAATCATAATTTGCCAGCATTTTTAGTAAATAAAGGTGGATTAAACTCAGGATTTATGATTGTGCAGTATAGTGCAGCATCTCTAGTATCTGAAAACAAAGTTTTAGCACATCCAGCAAGTGTAGATTCAATACCATCATCAGCAAATCAAGAAGATCATGTTTCTATGGGAACTATAGCAGCTAGAAAAGCAAGAGAAATAATGAAAAATACTAGAAAAGTATTATCAATGGAAATATTAGGAGCAGTCCAAGCCATAGATTTAAGAGAAAATAATAATTTAGGAGTAGGAAGTAAGGCTGCCTATAAAGTTGTGAGAGATAATATACCATTTGTTGATAAAGATAGGATAATGTATAAAGATATTGATAAATGCGAAGATATAATAATTTCAAATTTAATAATTGATAAAGTAGAAGAAGCTATAGAAGAAGATATTTTAGTAAATGAAGAAATTCCAGAAGTAAGTTTTATATAAAGCACTATAAGGAGGATGCTAATGGAGAAAACATTAAATATTTTAAATCAAGAAATATTTGAAGGAATGTCTATAAAAATTAATGAAATACCTAAAGATAATTGTGAATTTATTAAAGGAATAAGAAGAGCGCCAAAAAGAGAGGCAAAACTATCTAAAGAGGATATAAAGTTAGCGCTTAAAAATGCATTAAGATATATACCTGAAAATTATCATGAAGAATTAGCACCAGAGTTTTTAAAAGAACTAATGACAATGGGAAGAATATATGGATATAGATTTAGACCAAAAGGAAATATAAAAGGAAAATCTATAGAAGAGTATGAAGGAAAATGTATAGAAGGTAAAGCCTTTCAGGTTATGATAGATAATAACCTAGATTTTGATATAGCTCTTTATCCATATGAGCTTGTAACTTATGGAGAAACAGGGCAAGTGTTTCAAAATTGGATGCAATATGTACTGGTTAAAGAGTATCTAAAATTTTTAACTGAAGATCAAACATTAGTTATACAATCTGGCCATCCATTAGGTCTTTTTAAGTCAAAACCAGATGCCCCAAGAGTAATACTTACAAATGGTCTTATGATAGGAATGTTTGATAACCAAGAAGAATGGAAAAGAGCAGCTGCTATAGGTGTTTCAAATTATGGACAGATGACAGCTGGAGGATGGATGTATATAGGTCCGCAAGGAATCGTTCATGGAACTTATTCAACACTTTTAAATGCAGGAAGATTAGTACTAGGTTTAGGGAAGGAAGAAGATTTAAAAGGCAAACTATTTGTAACTTCGGGTCTTGGAGGAATGAGTGGTGCTCAAGGTAAGGCTATAGAAATTGCTGGTGGAGTAGGTATAATAGCTGAAGTTGATTATTCAAGAATAGAAACAAGATATAATCAAGGTTGGGTTAGTAAAATTGCTAATACCTGTGAAGAAGCATTTAATTTAGCGAAGGAGTATATGGACAAAAGAAAAGAATGTGCCATTGCATATCATGGAAATATAGTAGATTTATTAGAATATGCTGTTAATAATAACATATTTATAGACTTACTTTCTGACCAAACATCTTGTCATGCTGTTTATGATGGAGGATACTGCCCACAAGGTATTACATTTGAAGAAAGAACAGAGCTTTTAGATAAGAATAAAACTAGATTTATAGAACTTGTAAATAAAACTCTAGTAAATCATTTTAATTTGATAAAAGAACTTAATAAAAGAGGAACATATTTCTTTGATTATGGTAACAGTTTTATGAAAGCTATATATGATGCAGGGTGTAAGGAAATATCAAAAAATAAAGTAGATGAAAAAGATGGATTTATATTCCCATCATATGTTGAAGATATACTAGGGCCTCAATTGTTTGACTATGGATATGGTCCATTTAGATGGGTATGCCTATCAGGAAAAGAAGAAGACTTAGAAAAAACAGATAAAGCAGCGATGGAGATAATAGATCCAGACAGAAGATATCAAGATAGAGATAACTGGATATGGATAAGAGATGCAAAGAAAAACGCTTTGGTTGTAGGTACTCAAGCTAGAATATTATATCAAGATGCTATGGGAAGAACTAACATTGCACTTAAATTTAATGACATGGTAAGAAAAGGTGAAATAGGACCAGTAATGTTAGGTAGAGATCACCATGATGTGTCAGGTACAGATTCTCCATTTAGAGAGACATCAAATATAAAAGATGGAAGTAATATAATGGCTGATATGGCAACTCATTGTTTTGCAGGTAATTGTGCAAGAGGAATGAGTTTGGTAGCTCTTCACAATGGAGGAGGAGTTGGTATAGGTAAATCTATAAATGGCGGGTTTGGAATGGTATTAGATGGATCTTTAAGAGTTGACGATATATTAAGAAGTTCTATGCCTTGGGATGTTATGAGTGGTGTTGCAAGAAGAGCATGGGCTAGAAATGAAAACTCTATAAGTACAGTTATTGAATATAATAAAATGTGTAAAGGCAAAGATCATATAACATTACCATATTTGGTAGAGGAAGAAGTTATAGATGAGATTATAGAGAATTTAAATTTTTAGCAAATTATTATAGAAAATATTAACCACATAATAAATTTTAAATTCTATATAAAACATATAAAGTTATAGGGGGGGAAGTATATGGCCGTAGTTCAATGCGTACCAAATTTTAGTGAAGGAAGAGATTTAGACAAAATAGAGAAAATAGTAGAACCACTAAGAAAAAAAGAAGGTGTAAAGCTATTAAACTATGAAGCTGATAAAAATTACAATAGACTGGTTGTAACAGTTATAGGAGAACCACAACAAGTTAAAAAGGCAGTGTTTGAGTCTATAGAAGTTGCTAAAAATATAATAGATATGAATAATCATAAGGGGCAACATTCAAGATTTGGTGCAACTGATGTTTGTCCATTTATACCTATAAAAGATATGACTATGGAGGATGCTGTCAATTTAGCTAAAGAACTTGGAAGAGAAGTTTCAGATAAATTAAGTATACCAGTATTTTTATATGAAGATGCAGCGACAAAACCTGATAGACAAAATCTTGCTAACGTAAGAAAAGGAGAATTTGAAGGTTTAGATGAAAAGCTAAAAGATAGCAATTGGATACCTGATTTTGGAGAAGCTAAAAAGCATGAAAGCGCAGGTGCAATAGCTATAGGTGCTAGGAGACCTCTTATTGCATATAATATAAACCTTGATACTGATAACATAGAAATTGCAAATAAAATAGCTAAAACTATTAGACACTCAAGCGGAGGTTATAGGTATATAAAAGCGGGACCTGTTGAAATACCAGAAAGAAAAATCACTCAAGTAACGATGAATCTAACTGATTACACAAAAACTAGTATGTATAGGGCTTTTGAAGCTGTAAAAATGGAAGCTAGAAGGTTTGGAGTAAATGTTACTGGAAGTGAAGTAGTAGGACTTTGCCCTATGGAGGCACTTATAGATGTTGCTTCTTATTATTTAGGATTAGAAAACTTTGATTTAGAAAAAGTATTAGAAACTAGTTTGATGGAGTAATGGTATGATAGCAGATTTGATTATAAAAAACATTGGTAAATTAGCTACTTGTAAAAGTGATGAAACTAAAAGTAAAAAAGATATGAGCAATATAGAAATGATAGAAGATGCATATATATCAATAAAAGATGGTAAATTCATTTCAATAGGAAGTAAAGATGATTATCATAGCATGATAGATGAAAAAACAGAGGTAGTAGATGCAAATGGTTTATTAGTAACACCAGGGCTTATAGATTCACATACTCATTTAGTGCATGGCGGATCAAGAGAAAATGAATTTTATAAGAAACTTTTGGGTGTTTCTTATATAGATATATTAAAACAAGGTGGAGGAATTTTAAGCACGGTTAATGCTACTAAAATATCTACTAAAGAAGAATTATACGATAAAGCTAAAAAAAGCTTAGATAGAATGTTAGAGTTTGGAGTGACAACAGTAGAAGCTAAGAGTGGTTATGGATTAGAATTAGATACAGAAATAAAACAACTTGAAGTTGCAAAAGAGTTAGATAATGATCATCCTATAGATTTAGTACATACATATTTAGGAGCACATGCTATACCGTTAGAATATAGAGAAAATCATGATGAGTTTATATTTAAAATATTAGAAGACATGAAGAAGATAAAGGAATTAGATTTAGCTGAATTTTGCGATGTATTTTGTGAAGATAGTGTATTTTCAATAGAAGAAAGTGAATTAATACTTAAAAAGGCAAAGGAATGTGGATATAAACTAAAAATTCATGCTGATGAGATTGTATCACTAGGAGGAGCAGAGCTTTCTGCAAAATTAGGCTGTATATCAGCCGACCATTTAATGGCAGCTAGTGAAGATGGTATTAAAATGATGGCAAAAGAAAATGTAGTAGCTAATATTCTTCCAGCAACATCATTTAATTTAAATAAATCATATGCAAATGCAAGAAAAATGATAGATTTAGGTGTTAGAGTAGCTATATCTAGTGATTATAATCCAGGGAGTTGTCCAAGTGAAAATCTTCAATTTGCAATGCAATTAGGATGTTTAGGATTGAAAATGACTCCAAATGAAGTTTTAAATGCAGTAACTATTAATGCATCGTATTGTATTGATAGGCAATATGAAATAGGATCAATAGAAGTCGGTAAAAGAGCAGATTTTGTTATATTTGATTCTCCTAATATAGAATACTTAATGTATCACTTTGGAATAAACCATGTAGATAGAGTTTATAAAGATGGAAAACTAGTAGTAAAAGATAAGCGTGTATGTTATAACAATTAAAGGATGGGGAAAGTATGAAATTAATAGATATGAGTTTAAATGAATTTTCTGATGAAGTAGATTCTAGCTCACCAGCTCCTGGTGGAGGTTCAGTAGCTGCTTTAGCTAGTAATATAGGGGTAGGACTTTGCAAAATGATGGCTCATTTAAGTTTTGGAAAGAAAAAATATGAAAATTTAGATGAAGCTATAAGAATAGAATTTGTAAATATATTTAATCAACTATCAGATATAAGGCAAGAACTAGTAAACTTAGTTGATAAAGATACAGAAGCATTTAATGAAGTTATGAAGGCTTTAAAAATGCCTAAAAATAGTGAGGAAGAAATAAAAAATAGAAATAGTGCAATTCAAGATGCAACTTTATTTTCAATAGAAGTTCCGTATAAGACAGCAGAATTATCACTAGAAGCATTAAAATTAGTAGATTATATAGCTACTTATGGAAATCAAAATGCCATAACAGATATAGGTGTAGGGACATTAATGATTTATACAGGGTTAGAAGGTGCTATACTTAATGTAAAGGTAAATTTATCTAGTATTAAGGATGATAATACAAAAAATCACTATACTAAATGTTGTGGTGAAATATTAGAGCTAGGAAATAAGATTAAAGATAAGGTAATAGAGGATATACATTCTAAAATAAGTTAAAAAAAGCTATCCTAATTTTAGGATAGCTTTTTTTATTTATGGTCTTTTAGTTTTTTTGACTTTTTTAACTACTTTTTTTGGATGTGCTGGGGAAGATGACTCACTAGGAGAAGATATTTTGTTTTTGCTAGGCTTAGACTTTTTACTAGATTTAGAATTTTTAGATTCACTAGTAGAAGCTCCAGATCCTTTTTTAGTTTTAGATTTCTTAGCATTAATTTTATTTTCAATTTCAGCATCAGATATTTTTTTCATTATAACATCTAGTTTATTTCGCTGTTCTTCATCTAGGAAAGTCTTAAATTTAGAGACAACTTCATCTCTTCCCTTTAGAGTTTGACCTATTTTGATTAGTTCATCCATTAACTCACCTTCAGACTTACCTTTATAGCTGTCAGCAATTTGTTCTATTTTATCTTTATCTATATTTTTTTCTTTAGCCATTTTCTCTAGAGCTTCTGCATTTATCTTTTTCATAAAAATGCCCCTTTCTATAATATATATTGAATTTTTCTCATACTATTTATATATAGAAAAAATTATAAAATGTGAAGAGATTCTATCTTAGATAAAAATTTCTATAGATAATATATATGCACACGAAATAAAAAAAAGTAACACTAATAACAAATAAAACATAAATATATATGAGGGAGAAGTATATTTTAAGGGGTGACGATTATTGAATAATCTACTTTTAATATTTGGAATGATTGCACTTAGTAACGGGAATATATCATTAGGAGATTTATCCTTATTTGATAATAAAAATAAAGCTAAATCAAAGGGGGTTAAGGAAAATATTGATATGACTCAAAAAAATGATAGAAATAGTAGAGATAAAACAAAAAAAGTAAGAGTTAATAAAAAAAGAAGAAAAAAGAATAGTGATAATTCAAATAATAATTCTATTGCATTTAGTATAAATGATATAAATAAAGGTTTAAAACTTATGGATTTAAGTGATGAAGATTTAGAGCGTGGCATGGAAATAATAACTAGAACTAAAAAGTATATGTCACAAGATGAAAGAAAGTTTTTAGTTAAGATTGAGAGTGTATTAGACTTAGTTAGGGGAATAAAGAAACTTAGTTCAATAGAGGATATCGAGGAAGAAGAAACAAACTTTTTTAGATGTATGGATGAGGAAGATAAGAAGAATATGATGATTAGGGAAATTTTAGAAGTTTTTCCTGAAAAAAGGAAAGAATCTATAGAAAAGGCTATAGATATGAAAAAGAAAATAGATTTATTTGCAGAATTATTTTTACCAGATGATATAGAAGAAAATGGATTTAGTATAAGTTCTCTAGCGAGTTTAAATAATTTGGGAAGCATGAATAATTTAAAATTATTGGGAAGCCTTTTAAGAGTCGATGATGATAAAGATGATAAAAAATATTATAGTTATGATAGTGAATATGATGCATATGATGATTTTAATGAAGATGATGACGACTTTTGTGAGTACATAGATGATTTAGATGAATAATATGGAAATATATCTTAATATTTCATTAATTACTATATAAAACTACTTTTAAAATTACTGATTTTGTTATATAATAAGTATATAAAATCCTGAAGCATACGATATTGCTTATTTAAATTCAACCGACAAATGTTATAAGGGAGACTAAGTCTAATGATGGATAACAAGCCTAGTTTTTAACTGGGAAGTTAAAAGTTATTGGCAGGTCACCCACCTGGGAGTATCTCGGGTATGAATTTACGTAAGCTAACGGTGTTTTGGGATTTTAAATTAAAAGAGTGTTGCAAAAGCAACACTCTTTTAATTTAAAATCCCAATATACCTATGTCATCAAAAGTAGTAAATACTGAAGTTGTATTGTAATCTAAGTCATATTTATAATTAGAGTAAAATAAAGATCTAGTAAACTCTTCCTCTAAACTAAACTCATCAATCTTATGATCACTCCAAGTCTTTCCTAAATCATTTGAAATAGATGTATGTAATCTATTATAGTTAACCCACATAATATATATATCAGATTTAAATTTCATAATACTTGGATACATGCAGGATGAAGAACCTGTTATATATTTAGATATATTAATATCTAGTTTATTATCCATTAAATAACCATTTATATATTTAACAGCATACCCATTATCAACATTTTCACAAAATACTATATGACAAAAGTTTAGGCTATCTTTTAATACAGATAAGTATATTTTATTTTTTCTTGTATTAGTTAATTGAGAAGGCTTAGACCAAGTTGAAGTACTTAAATTAAACTTTGACATAAAAACTTCTTCAAATCCGTTTACGAGGTTTAGGTAAAAAACTGTAGGTGAGTTTTGAATCCAAATCACTGTGAAATTATTTAAAATAGTATTATTTATAAAATCTATTTTATTTTCCGTCCAAACACCATTTAATTTATGATGGTGAATAAGTGCACAAATATTACCGCTATCATTGCTATAAACATAGTATAAAATATGAATTTCATTATCTAATTTTTTAATATAAGGAAATAATAAAGTAAACTTATTGCTATTATAAGTAAACACATCAAAATTAGTAAATGTAGTTTCAGAATTTTTTATATCAACTAATTTTAAGCTATCATCTATGTAAATACCATATATGTTATCATTATTATCTAGGTTAAAACAAAACTTGGTAAAATCTAAAGGTTTATCTGTAATATATGTTGATTTGATCAGATTACTATAGGTATCAAAATAATCATAAGTTAAAACATTAGATGTTCTAAATCTAAATATATCCTTGTTAGAACGTCTAATTATTGTATGGCAATCATTAACAAAACCCAAAAAATCATCTCCCTGTAAATTAATTCATATTAAATGTATATTGTCATAATAGAAAATTATTCTAGTTTTAGTAAATAGAAGTACAAGTAAGTAACAAATCATAAGTTAAATGCATAATATTTATTAAGCGTGAAAAGCTGAATATTAACAATAATTCATTTAAGGGGAGGACATTATATGCAAGATTTAAAAAGAAATAGAAAAAGAGTTCCTAATCAGCATATAGATCAAATGGAAAACGACTGTTTAGAAGAACATGTAAGTCAAGAAGTAGATGATGATTTAACTAGAGGATGTGGATGTAAAAAAGACTCAAACTGTGATAAACATTCAGATTGTAACCACAATATGAAGTGCGAGTGCGAGTGTGTATGTCATCCAGAACCACACTGCTGTGAGCCTTGTGAACCAGATGCTGATACATGTATAAAAAATAAATGTGGACCTGAGTGTCTTGGTCCTATAAATCCACCAAGATTTAATGTATCAAACAGTGTACCAGTTGCAATTGAGGCCAATAGGATATTTGATACTATGGTATTTCAAACATTTACAGATGCAACAGCTCCAAATGGTGCTCCATTAGTATTTGATGTTGAATTAGTAGAAATAAATGGTCCAATACCTAGAGTAGGTCAAGTAAATGTAGAAATAGAAAAAATTTGTATAAACCATAATGGAATAATAATAAATACAGGAATGACAACTTTAGAAGATTTTGATATAGAACCGTTAGAACCAACAGTAGGAAAAAGATGTGAAACTACTTTTGAATATGCAGTATGTGGAGAAACACATAGAAGATGTTGTAATAGGGGAAAAGGACAATCAGTAGTATATAAACAAAAAGGATTAAGTGTACTTGTAGAAGATTTAGTACTAGAATTAAGAGGAAGATGCGGATGCACAGAATTTATAGCTTTTGCATTTCCTGCTGTAAAATGCCATGGAGGTCAATCTAAGAGATGCCGTGATGTTGAATTCTTATTTAATACATTATCAGCACCAATAGGTGTGCCATCAGATGGAAGAGGATTTACATTAAGACAAGAATTCCAAACACATTTAACAGTAGATTGTATCGGAAAAGCTTTACTAAGTTGTATAGATCATGATGATTGTGAATGTCATTGTGAATTAAGCATACCAAATGATATAGATTTAATACTTTGCTTACAAAATAATGTCAGTACTTTAATTAATGAGCAACTAGTTGTTTTAACTTCACCAAATGGTGTGCAACCAAGAGTTGTAGATACATTCTCTAAAGTTTGTGACTTTGGAAGTTGTGGAGAATAGTATATAAAGGAAAAAGAGCTATCTGTTTTAGATAGCTCTTTTTCATATTTTATATGTTATCCCATAACAATATTCAAAAATATCATCTTTTATAGTTGTTTTACCTTCATTTGAACATCTACTTGAATGAATGGTATTTTCAATATTAGATTTAGACCATTGTTTAGAACTACTATTAAAAAAAAGTTTAGATGTAGTTCGATCAGAAGATGAAGAAGGTTTATATTCTAGTACTATATTTGAAAAATCATCTATATCAAGTTTATAAAAGTATCCATTATCCTTTAGAACATTATCAATTATATATTTAGATAATCGATAATTAGGTACATCAAAGTTAAAGTGAGATAGCTTATGCAAATTATCTGATAGAGGGTATTTTTCGACGATAAAAACATTTAAGGAATCATCAATAGAATACAATCTCATATCCTTAATATTTTTTGTAGTATTAAGGGCTTTCAAAATAGATTTTTTTTTCCAAGAGCCATTGTGCTTGAGAAAATGATTTAGTCTACCCCTAGTGTCAAGTGCACAGATATGTATATTACTAGAATTATCTATAGTTGCGCAATAAGAATGTATATTGTTAGATAATCTTTCTGTTTGCCCATTTATATTTTTAATATATAAAACATTTTTATCTGTATATATATAAAATGGATTAATATTTTTCATAATAACCTCCTAAGATTTAATATTTTTAGAAAAGTTTTTTAAAGTTTTGATAACAACAAAAATATGTAATATACATGTGAAAAATGACATTAAAGTTGTTGTATAGATATATGCATAAATATTTAGATTAGGTAGAGGAGTAAGTAAATATACTCCAAATAGCTGAATACACATACTAAAAATAGTAATTAAACTTGAAATTACCTCTTTCCTTATAGAATGAAGTATGCCTGATAGTGTTTGATTTAAAGACATAAATAGAGGGATTAACCACATTGATTTTAAGTAAGTACCTGCAAGCTCATTATCATATACTAAAAGACATAAATTTTCACCAAATGTATAAAAAAATACTGAGGAAAATATTCCTACACCTAGAGTTAAAAGCATAGCAAAATTAATTTTTTCTTTTACCCTTTTGTATCTACCAAGTGACATTTCTTGGGATATACTAGGTATCAAGTTTACAATTAATGCAGAACCTAAGGTAAATGGTAAGTATATAAAAGGCATAACCATCCCATTTATAACACCATACATGCTTAATGCTTGACTATAGCTAATGCCTGATAAGACTAGCCTAGAAGGAACAATTATAGAGCTTAAAGAATGAAGTAATATATTTGACATACGATTGCAAGTTATAGGAATAGACATTTTAATAGTTTCTATAGAAGCATTGTAAAAATCCTTTATTTTTATAGTATAGGTATTATATAAATTTGAGTTTTTATATAAGCAAATTGATATATATAATATATTTATGGCTTCTCCAATAGAAATACCTAAAAGTGCAATATAACAATTAAAAGATTTATTATTTATAAATAAAATAGTTAAAGCTACGAAAAATATTCTACTTAATTGCTCTAGAACTTGCCCTATAGCAGGAACTACGACTTCCTTCAAACCATAGTAGTATCCTCTTAATATATTTGATACTGTTATAAGGACTATTGCTGGACAGATAGATAAAATTAATAAACTTAAATTAGCATCTTTTAATAGTTTTAATGACAAAAAACGGGCATTAAAAGCTATTATAAGAGAAATCACAAGTGATATAAAAAATGCTACATAAAGTGTAGATATAAACAATACATTGCTATTGTGTTTATCATTAAGAGCCTTTTTATTAGCAACTAAACAACTCAAAGTAGTAGGTATACCTGTAGTAGTTAAAGCTAAGCAAATCATTAAGAAATTAAATAATATATGGTATATTCCAAGACCAATTTCACCAATTGACCTTGATAAAAATATTTTATATAAAAAACCAATTACCCTAACTATTAAGTTGGAAATAAACAACACGGCTGTAGAAAAAATAAGATTGGGTATTCTCAATAAATCACCCCCTTATGTTTAAATATATTCATAAGGAGGTGAAAAAATAATTATATATTTACAAATTCAGGTTTCATATTGGTAAATTTACATACATGATTAAATCCTACTTCTTTTAGATAAGAGTAAATATAATCAAATTGATATGCTATTTGAGATGGATGGTGAGAATCAGATCCTGTAGTTATTATTTCACCACCTAAGTCTTTATACATATTTATTATACTTCTTGAAGGTGTTAAGTCAGGAAGATTATATCTATAACAAGATGTATTTATCTCAATTCCTTTTCCATCTTGTATAACTTGTTTTAATATAGCTTCTATTATATCTGAAAATAAGCTATCATCTAAAATATTTTTATAATCTCCATATCTTTTAACTAGATCTAGGTGTCCTAATACAGAATAGTCTTTGTAGTTTTTAACAATATTATATAGTTCTTTAAAATAAGCTTCATAAGCTTGATGTTGAGTTTTATCTTTAAAAAACTCGCCAAAATATAAGTCAATTCTATCTATAGCATGTAAAGAACATATTATAAAGTCAAAAGGATATTTATTAGCATCATTACTGCACTTAGTTATTATTTGCTTTTGAAGACCAAGTTCTATACCTTTTTTTATAGATATTTGATTAGCATATTTAGATTTAAAGAAATCTAATTTTTCAAAGTATTTATCATAATCAATACCCCAATCAAAATCATTTGCAAGGTCATAATCAACATGATCTGTAAAGCATATTTCTTTAAGACCCAAGTCTATTGATTTTTTAATCATATCTTCCATATCGGTCTTACTATCATTTGAGAAACTTGAGTGCATATGGTAATCATAAAACATAAAAACTTCCCCTTTTTGATAAAATTTTGGTATTATATACATAATAAATCTTATCAAATATAGTAATAACCATCAAGTGATAATATCAAAGAAACAAGTGGGGATAGTATGGAAAAATATAACTTAGATTTAATTAAAGATAGTCCTAAATATTTACAAATATATAATCATGTAAAGAGACTTATATGTGAAAATAAAATAAAGGAATATGAAAAGCTACCGCCAATAAGAACGTTAGCAAAGTTAATAGGGGTTAATAATACGACAATAGTAAAAGCATATGAATTATTAGAAAAAGAAGGATATGTCAATAAAAGTATGGGAAGTGGAACTTTTGCTACATCTATAAATCAAGAAAGTTCAAGTACTATACAAAGAAAAGAAGGTATAATAAGTTTTGATACAGGAAATCCTTCTACAGAAATATTTCCAATAGATGATTTTAAAGAGGCTATAAATATGGCCTTGACTAATGAAGGAAGCACTATATTCGAATATGATGAAGGTTTAGGATATGAACCATTAAGAGAAAAAATAGCACAATATCTACATAATAAAGACATAAATACAACTAAGGATAATCTACAAATAATATCAGGAGCTCAGCAAGGTATAGACATTGTTTGCAAAGGTCTTATAAATTACTCAGATGTAGTATATGTTGAAGAGCCAACTTATAATGGAGCTATAGAAGTATTTAAGAGTAGAGGAGCAAAGATAATATCAATACCTATGTTAGATGATGGAATCGACATAGGGGTATTAAAACTTAAACTTGAAAAGATAAAGCCTAAAATAATATATACTATGCCAAATTTTCAAAATCCAACAGGCATATCATATTCTACATATAAAAAGAAAAAACTAATAGAACTAGCTGAAAAATATGATTTTTATATAGTAGAAGATGATTTTATAAGTGATTTTAAATTTAATTCTCTTGATAATAAACCATTAAAGAGTTATGATGATAAAAATAGGGTTATATACATAAAAAGTTTTTCTAAAATATTTATGCCTGGACTTAGAATAGGTATAGTTGAAATTCCAAGTGAATTACTAAAAAAGGTACTTTGGGCTAAGTACTCATCTGATATATCAACGCCAGGTTTGATTCAAAAATCAATGTATTATTATATGGAAAACTTTAATTGGGATGAATATCTTAAAGGTGTGGAAAGTCAATATACACAAAAATATAATTTGGCAAAAGAGTTGATATATAATAAATTAAGCGATAGACTAAAGATAAGAAATGGAAGTGGAGGTATTAACTTTTTTATAGAACTACCAAGAGGCTATTTATCACATGACTTAACAGAATTTTTATTAGATAAAGGAGTATCTGTTCTTCCAGGAACTTACTTTTTTGATAATATAGTAGATGATAGGTTTTTTAGGATAAATATAGCTAGGGCAAGTATACAAGATATAGAAAAGGGAATATCTATAATAAGTGATAACTTAGACGAATTTCTTTATAAATATAAAGATAATATAACAATAAAAAATAATAAATTTTTTTATTAAGACAAGAAAATAGAAAGGAGAATACTTAAAATAAATTTATTTTAAGTAGAATGAAATAATGTTTGATCAAAAGAAACTAGACAGAATAAATGAATTAGCTAAAAAGAATAAAGCAGAAGGATTAACAAAAGAAGAAACTATAGAAAGAGAAGGATTAAGAAAAGAATATCTAGAACATTTTAGAGCGCACTTTAGATCTAGATTAGATAATATAAAGGTAGTATCAAAAGAAGAATACGACGAGCATATGAAAAATAACCAAAATAGTCAAAACTAAATATAATATAAATTTAATAATTACTTAAGGAGGGGCAATATGAATTTAAAGTATGAAGCTAAAAATGCATGGGATATTGAAAGAAGTAAAAATAATATAGAAGATGTAATGTCTTATTCTAAAGATTACATGCAATTTTTAGACAAAGGAAAAACAGAAAGAACCTCTGCTAGAGAAATAGTAAATATGGCAAAAGAAAATGGATACATATCACTAGAGGAAGCTATACAAAAAGGAAAGGTAAATCCAGGAGACAAAATATATGCAGTCAATAAAGATAAATCAGTAGCTATGTTTGTTATGGGTAAAAAATCTTTAGAAGAAGGTATGAAAGTAGTAGGTGGTCATATAGATGCTCCAAGGATTGACTTAAAACCAAACCCTCTATATCAAGAAGCTAATCTAGGACTTTTTAAAACTCATTACTATGGAGGAATAAAAAAATATCAATGGACAGCAATACCACTTTCAATATATGGAGTAGTTATCCTAAATGATGGTAAAAAAATTGATATATGTATAGGTGAAGATGAAGAAGATCCAGTATTTTGTATAACTGACTTACTAGTACATCTTTCAGGAGATCAAATGCAAAAGAAACTTTCTGAAGGTATAACTGGAGAAGGACTTAACCTACTAGTTGGTCATATGCCGCTTGAAGGCGAAGAAAAAGAAACTGTAGCACAAAATGTATTAAAGATATTAAATGAAAAATACAATATGGTAGAAGAAGACTTCTTAAGTGCTGAAATAGAAATAGTACCTTCTGGTCGTGCTCGTCACTTAGGATTTGATAAATCTATGGTATTAGCTTATGGGCATGATGATAGAGTTTGTTCATACGGTGCTGTCAAAGCCTTAATAGAAACTACTGAACCTGAATACTGTGCAGTAGCATTATGTGTAGATAAGGAAGAAGTAGGGTCTCAAGGAAATACTGGTATGCACTCTAAATTCTTTGAAAATACAGTAGCAGAGCTTATAGCTTTAGAAGGAAACTATTGTAACTTAAGAGTAAGAAGAGCTATGGCAAATACTAAGGTATTATCGGCTGATGTATCTGCAGGATATGATCCTAATTTCCCAGAGGTGTATGATAAGAGAAATTCTGCATACATGGGACATGGTATAGTTTTAAGCAAATATACAGGTGTAAGAGGAAAAAGCGGATGCAATGATGCTAATGCAGAGTTTATGGCAGAAGTAAGAAGAATATTCAACCAAGGCGAAGTTGTATGGCAAACTGCTGAACTTGGAAAAGTAGACCAAGGTGGTGGTGGAACTATTGCCTATATATTAGCAAACTATGGTGCTGAGGTTATAGATTGTGGAGTAGGTGTGTTAAATATGCATGCTCCATATGAAATAGTTTCTAAAGTTGATATATATGAGATGTATAAAGGATATAAAGCATTCTTTAACATAAACCTTTAAGTAATATTAGAAGTAATTGACTATTAAAAAAGATAGACCTTTTATTTTGGTCTATCTTTTTATATTGAAATATTTATATAGTCCTGTTAAAAATTTATTTTCTAAAGGTGAAAAAACTTTTTTTCTAGAATAAATAAAATAAAACTTTCTTTTAAATTCTATATTTTTTACTCTATAGATGTTCAGTTTTTTAGATTCTAATTCATCAATGCAAGATATATATGATACAAAAGAAACTCCAAGACCAGATTGTACAAGTTTTTTTATAGATTCATTAGATTCAAGATGGGCTATTACATCTAGTTTGTCCGTATCGAAATTATTAGATTTTAGCTTATTTATAATTAAATCTTTAGTTCCAGAACCTTCTTTTCTCATAATAAACTTAAGAGAATATAATAAATCAATATCTATAAATCCATTAGAATTAGGAAGGACAACGTCTAAAGGAGTTATAAGGACTAACTCATCATCCATTAAATCTATGTACTCAATTTGTGGGTTGTTAGATTTTGAACCAACAAGTCCGAAACTTATTCTTTCATTTAAGATTTCTGAAATTGCAGACTTAGAGTCATAGTGACTAATATTAAACTTAACATCTTTAAATTGGTTAGAAAAATTATTTAAAAAATTAGGAATAATATAAGATTCAGGGATAGAACTGCAAACTATATCTATAATACCCTCTATTTTTTCGGAATACTCTTTTATATCATAAACTGCTTTTTTACAATTATTTAATATTAATATGGCATGATTGTAAAGTATTTCTCCTGATTTTGTTAAAGTTAAATTCTTATTATTTCTATTTATAAGAACAGTACCGAGTTCTTTTTCGAGGTTATTAATATGAGAGCTAACTGTTGGTTGAGTTAAAAATAATTCCTTCGCAGCTTTAGAAAAACTTTCATACTTACAAACTGCAACAAACACTTCCAATTGCTTAAAATCCAAGACAAAACCTCCTTATATTGTTTATAAGTATTATAGCATAGTATAAAAATGACCTGTTACAAAATCATTACAAAATACATAAAAGTATTATTATTATTATATAAATAGTATATAATCATATAAATGATAGACTAGAATAATTATGTGTAAAATAAAATCGGAAAAAATAAGTGTTAATAAACAAAAGGAGGACTAATTTATGAAGCTACGGAAATTATTATATAGCATCATTATCATTAGTGCATTTGTAACGGGATGTAGTAAGAGCGAGAATATTAATACAAATGAAAGCCTACCTAATGAAGAAATGAAACATAGGATGATGACGAAGGTTCAAAATAATGTTAATGAGATAATGAATAAAGACTATGAATATGTTATAGAAAATATGGGGAAACCATATTGTACGACTTATTACATAGACTCGGATAATCCAAGGGAAATAAGGGATAAAAGGCTTATATATCCAAAATATACTGAAGGTAATAAGTTAGATAAGAGTGCTTTATATATAAATTTAAGAGATGATCATGTTGTAGAAGTACAAACCTATGAGATATCTAAAGAAGATTTAAATGAAAAATATATTAATGATGGTGCTGATATAATTGTAGATAGATATAATTATGCATTACCTATATCATTAAGCAGTGTAGAAAAAATAGATATTAACAATTTCATAGGAAAGGATACAAGGTTAGTATATGAATACTTTGGTGATAAATCCCCAAGTTTAGAAGCATATAGCAAGGCAGGTAATAGAAATATAGATTTGTATGAAGTTGAAAGTAGCGGAGAGATTAAATTACTAGTAATTTTTAGCAAAGAAAATAAGATAGAGGATATAAAAATCATTAATCAAGAAAAACTTGTTAATATATTAAAGCAATATTTAGATAATAAATAAGTTTTTTTTGGTTAAATTAATCCTAAATACTAAGTATTTAGGAGGAAGTAATAATGAATAACAATAAAAATAGATTAAAAGATAGACCTAAGACCAAATCTGAAAGGAGAAACATGCTTTCAGAGCATGGATCAGAACTAGGGATAAAAGATGGTCTTCATATAGGAGCAAAAGATAGTGGAAGCAATAGGACTAAGACATCAAAACTTTATAGCAAAGTAAAGAAAAAGGATTAAGCTTAAAGGAGCGATTAATTTGTAATTAGTCGCTCTTTTAAATTTAGACAAGGAAGGTAAATCAATGATAAGTGAAATATTAATAACAGGCATAGCAGTTGGTATTACATATAAATTTTTAAAAAGAGAAGCAACTACATTAGAAAAAATAGAATATAATATAGAAGATGAAAAGATACCTAAAGAATTTGATAATTATAAAATATTACAAATTAGTGATTTACATAATAAAACATTTGGAAAAGGTAATATAAAACTTATAGAAGAGATAGACAAAATAAATCCAGATATAATAGTAATTACTGGAGATTTAGTAGATGGAGAAAAAGATAATTTTAAAGTGGCTCTAGACTTAATTGATTATATATCTTGTAAATATAAAGTAGTCCATGTAGTTGGAAATCACGAGCAGAAATCTCTTAATAAGAAATATAAAAAAGAATATAAAGAATATTTTAGATTACTTAAAGATAAAGACATAATAGATTTAGATAATGATAAGATAAAAGTTAATAAAGGAAGTAGTTATATAAATTTATATGGGGTAGTAGTACCGCTAGAATATTATCCATATTTTTTCAGTAACTATAGAAATAAAAATAAAGCTTTAGATAAAAATTTCATGGATGAAAGTTTAGGTAAAATAGATAAAAATAGCTACAATATATTACTTGCTCATAATCCATTCTTTTTTGAAAATTATTCTAATTGGGGAGCAGATTTGGTACTTTCAGGACATGTTCATGGAGGAATAGTAAGGATACCTAAAATAGGAGGGGTGCTTTCACCAAATAGAGAGTTTTTCCCAAAATACGATTTAGGTGAATATAATCTTAATGGATCTAAGATGATTTTAAGTAAAGGATTAGGCGGTTCTAAGGTAGTAATAAGAATAAATTGTAAGCCTGAAATAGTACAAATAAACTTAAAGTCAAAAAAATAGTACTTATAAATAAAAAAGTTCTAACTGTTATAGTTAGAACTTAAATGGTGCCGAATGTGGGACTCGAACCCACACGATAATACTATCAACAGATTTTGAGTCTGTCGTGTCTGCCATTCCACCAATTCGGCAAGTATTAGTATATAAATATTGTAGCAACTTAATGAAACGTTTGCAACATATTTATGGTTAATATACTTTTAATATTATGGTAATATAAATAGTATAAGAGTGGTATATAATAACTATTATACTAGATAGACAAAAACTAGGAGTGATAAATTTGAATAAGAGATTAATTATAATAGATGGGAACTCTATAATAAATAGAGCATTTTATGCATTACCAGAAATGACTAATAAGGAAGGGCTAAGAACAAATGCTATATATGGATTTACAACAATGTTATTTAAGATAATAGATACATATAAGCCTACTCACATGAGTGTTGCATTTGATAGAAAGGCTCCTACATTTAGACATTTAGAGTTTGATGAATATAAAGCTGGAAGAAAGAAAATGCCAGATGAATTAAGAGAACAATTTGAACCATTAAAAGATTTATTGGACAAATTTAATATAAATAGATTAGAAATAGATGGTTATGAAGCTGATGATATAATAGGAACAGTATCAAGGCTAGGTGAAGAAAATGGATACAATGTATACATAGTTACAGGAGATAAAGATGCTATACAGTTAGCATCAGATAAGACTACAACTTTAATAACTAAAAAAGGTGTAGGAGAAGTTGAAGAGTATAATTTTGATTCTGTAATGGAAAAATATGAAATGACTCCAACTCAATTTATAGACTTAAAAGGTCTTATGGGGGATAAATCGGATAATATACCAGGGGTACCAGGTATAGGTGAAAAAACAGGGATAAAACTTATTAAAGAATATTCTAGCATAGAAAATATAATAGAAAATGTAGAAAACCTAAAAGGTAGTGTGAAAAAGAAAATAGAAGAAAATAAAGAACTTGCCATAATGAGTAAGAGGTTAGCTACTATAATAAGAGATGTGCCTATAGAAATAAATCTAGATGATTTAGAATATGGAGATTATGATAAAGATAAGGTAATAGAATCATTTAGGAATTTAGGTTTTACAAGTTTATTATCTAGACTATCTAGCATAGATGGAGGAAATGAAACAGAGGAAATTGAGTCTAATCTAAATATAAAAAAATTAGAAAATATAGACGCATTTATAAATGATATTAAAAAAGAAGGAAAGCTATACATAGATACTGTAAGTAGACAAGGGAACATATTAGAAAAAAATATTATACATATTTTTATAAGTGTAGATGGAACTAATATATATTATATAAATGAAGAAGAGATAAATAAGCTAGAAGAAGTACTTGTAAGTAAGGAAGTAAAGAAATTTGGATATAATTTAAAAGAGGATTATATAGCTTTAAGACCTTATAATATAAAATTAGAGAACATGCACTTTGATATAACAATAGCAGAGTATTTAATAGATTCAGCATCATCTACATCTTATGAATGTAGTGCAATAGCTATGAAATATCTTACTAAAAAAGTTAAGTCAAAAGAAGAGTTGCTAGGTAAGGGTGTAAAAGCAAAAAAATATGAGGATTTAGAATTAGAAGAGCTATGTGATTATATAGGAAAAGTTATAAATACAGTATATGAAGTATATCCTATAATGGAAAAAAGCATAAAAGAAAGTGAAATGGATGGATTACTTTATCATGTTGAAATGCCTTTAGTAGAAGTTTTAGGTGAGATGGAATATCAAGGAATAAAGGTTGATAAAGAAAAATTACATGAATTAGGTATAGAATTTAAAACTATAATTAAAAAATTAGAACAAGAAATATATGATATAGCTGGAGAAGAATTTAATATAAATTCACCAAAACAATTAGGTGTTATATTATTTGAAAAGCTAGAATTACCTATAATCAAGAAAACTAAAACAGGGTATTCAACAAATGCAGAAGTATTAGAGAAGCTAAGGGATAAAAGTCCAATAATAGATAAAATAACAGAGTATAGACAAATTGTTAAGTTAAATTCAACTTATGTTGAAGGCTTATTAGCTATAATAAATCCATTAGATGGTAGGATACATTCATCATTTAATCAAACTATAACTACAACAGGAAGAATTTCATCAACAGAGCCAAATCTTCAAAATATACCTGTTAAACTTGAAATGGGAAGAAACATAAGAAAGGTATTTATATCAGATGAAAGTTGTAGCTTAGTTGATGCGGATTATTCTCAAGTAGAATTAAGAGTATTAGCTCACATGAGTCAAGATGAAACTATGATAGAAGCATTTAAAAACAATGAAGATATACATACAAAAACAGCATCACAAGTGTTTAATGTTAATATGGATGAAGTTACAAGTAAGCAAAGAAGTGATGCAAAAGCTGTAAACTTTGGTATAGTTTATGGAAAAAGTGATTTTGGACTATCAGAGGATTTACATATACCTGTAAAGCAAGCTAAAGAATATATAGAAAACTACTTTAATAAATATAGTAAAATAAAAGATTTTATGGATAAGGTAGTAGAAAATGCAACAGAAAATGGATATATAACTACTATACAAAATAGAAGAAGATATATTCCAGAACTTAAATCAAGTAACTTTATGCTAAGAAATGCAGGTAAAAGAGCTGCAATGAACGCGCCTATACAAGGTAGTGCAGCTGATATAATAAAAATAGCTATGGTAAATGTTTACAAGAAGTTAGAAGAAAGACAATTAAAGTCAAAATTAATACTTCAAGTACACGATGAACTTATAGTAGAAGCTTATGATGATGAAGTAGAAGAAGTTAAAAAAATAGTTAAAGATGAAATGGAAAATGCAGTTAACATGGATGTGCATTTAGATGTAGATTTAAATATAGGTAATTCTTGGTATGAAACAAAGTAGGTGAGTATATGCTAATATTAGGACTTACAGGGAATATAGGCTGTGGAAAAAGTAGCCTATCTAATATATTTAAGAGTAAAAACATAGAAGTAATAGATGCAGATATAATTTCAAGGAATATATTTGAAGATAATTTGCTTCTTGAAGAAGTATTCGATAAATTTGGAATGTATATAAAAAGAGAAGATGGGACTTTAGATAGAAAGGCACTTGGTAATATAGTTTTCAACAATGAAGAAAAACTTATAGAATTAAATAATTTAACCCATCCTAAAATTTATGAGAAGATAATTAGTAAAATTGAAGAATATAGGTTAAAACATAACGATATTATTTTAATTGATGGAGCATTATTAATTGAAGGTGGATATTTAGATGTAGTAGATAAATTACTAGTTGTAACATGTAATCAAGATATACAGATAGAAAGAATACAAAAAAGGGATAATTGTACAAAAGATGAAGCTTTAAGTCGCATAATGTCTCAAATGAGTCAAGAAGAAAAAATCAAATATGCAGACTATACAATAGATAATTCCTATTCATTTGAAGAATTAGAGATAAAAGCTAACCAACTCATTGAATATATAAAGGAGAATTGGTGTGAATAATAAAAAGATACTTATAATATTATCTATCTCATTGATTATATTAACTGGTTTTTTAATAGAAACTAAAACAATACATAAAATCTTATACCCTAAAAAGTATTCAGATTATGTAGAAAGATACTCAAAAGAATTTAATATAGAAGAAAATTTAGTCTATAGTATTATGAAGGCTGAAAGTAAATTTAAAAAGGATGCCATATCTAATAAGGGAGCGAAAGGATTAATGCAAATAAGTGATATAACTAGAAATTGGGCTATAGATGAGCTTAATCTAGAAAATAATATAGATATATTTGATCCTGAAACTAACATAAAAATAGGATGTTGGTATTTAAATAAGCTATATAAAGAATTTGGAAACTTGGATTTAGTTGTAGCAGCATACAATGGTGGTTCAGGTAACGTTAATAAATGGCTTGGAAATAATGAGTATAGCAAGGATGGTAAAATGCTTCACAATATACCATTTACAGAAACATCTAACTATTTAGATAAAGTCAAAAATAATTATAAAAACTATAATAGTATATATGGCAAGGAAGGAAAAAACTAATGAAAAAAACTAAGGTTTTATCTATAATCCTAGTTATAGCAATGATTGTAGTAGGATGTAGTTCTAAAATTGAAACTGAAGATAAAAAAGAAAGTGGTAAGGGTGATATAAATTCAGATTATATAAATTTAACTATGGTAAAGCCCGAGACTATAAATCCTATATTAAACAAAGACAAGTCTGTTGGGTATGTAATGAATCTAATATATGATAGCTTATTTACAATAGACGAAAATTACAATGTAGTACCGCAACTAGTAAAAAAGTACTCAATTGAAAATGGTGGTAAGGAAATAAATATAAAACTAAAAGATGCAAAATGGCATGATAAAAGCCCAGTTACATCTAGTGATGTTAAGTTTACAGTAGATTTTATAAAAAAAAGTGAAGAAAATCCTTATAGTGAATTAGTGAAAAATATAAAATCAGTGCATATAATAAATGATAAAGAATTCAATATAAGCTTAAATGAAAATTATTCATTTTCTATAGAGACACTTATATTCCCTATATTATCTAAAAATAATTTATCTTCTTTATCTAAAAAAGATATAACTAATAATAAGAATAATTTAATAGGAAATGGACCTTACAAAATAGAAAAATATGAAGAACGAGACGGAATGTTCTTAACTAAAAATGAAGATTATTATAAAGAAATACCAAGTACAGCCAAAGATATAAGAGTAGGTATAGTTCCAGATCAAGAGGCACAAGTTGCTATGGTTATGGCGTTAGATAGTGATATAGCCAAGGTATCTTTAAATGATTTAAGTAAATTTCATGAAACTGAATTTAATATTACTAAATATGAAGGACGAGATTATGAGAATATAATCTTTAATTACGATAATCCAATATTATTAGACTCTAACTTAAGAAAAGCTATAGCATATTCAATAGATAAGAAAAAAATATTAGAAGAGGCTTATATGGGGGATGCTAATATTGTTAATTTCCCACTTAATACAAGTTCAAAATATTACAACAAAGATATAAAATCTATTAATTATAATAAAGAAAAAGCTAAAGAATATTTAAGTAAAGTTAAGTTTGATGGTGATAAGAGTAACTCAAAAGATCAAAAAGAAAACAAAAGTAATACAAAGAGTAATTCACAGATAAACTTAAAAATAGTTGTAAATAAGAATAATACAGATAGGGTAAAGTGTGCACATATTATTTCAGAAAATCTAAAAGCTATAGGAATAAAATCTGAGGTGGATGAACTAGAAGGTGAAGATCTTGAAAAAGCTATTTCTGGGAAAAAATATGACTTAGCACTAGTTGGATGGGAACTATCATTTATACCTGATGCAACTCCTATAATAAAAAGTTTAGATTATAAAGATGAAAAACTTAATGACTATATGGCTTCTTTAACAAGAGCAACTAGCGAAAGCCAAGTTAAAGACATATATGATTCTATACAAAAATATGTAAATAACAATGTGCCTATGATAAGTTTAGTTATAAGAAATGATTATATGGTTACAAATAGTAGAATAGAAGGTAAAATACAACCAAATGATTTTGACGTTTATGAGGGTATAACAAATTTAACTATAAAAAATAAGTAAATTAATAAAAAAATAATTGACTTAAAAAAGCAAAAGTCATATCCTTTATAATATAAAGGATATGCGGAAATGGCGGAATAGGCAGACGCACTATCTTGAGGGGGTAGCGAGCTTATGCTCGTGCGGGTTCAAGTCCCGCTTTCCGCACCATTAGAAAGTAGACATTATGTCTACTTTTTTTATACAAGGATTTATATTGGAATTAAATATTATTAATTTTTTTGAGAAAAATATAGACACAAGTTATAAAAAGTATGATAAAATACCCTTATAGGGTATATAAGGAGGTAATTACTATGAGAAAAAAATTACTTATAGATGGAATGAGCTGTGGACATTGTGTTAATCATTTAAAAACAGCATTAAGTGAAGATATACAAGGTGTAAATGTAATAGAAGTTAATCTAGAAGGTAAATATGCTATAGTAGAAATGGATGATTCAGTAAGTAAAGATGAATTAAAATCTGTTATAGAAGATATAGGTTATGAATTAGTTGGAATTGAATAAAAAAATATGCACAACTGTTAACTTACAGTTGTGCATATTTTTTTGTATATAATGTAAAAAATAATATTTTGAGCAATGGACAAAGTTATTTGCGACATGGGCGAAGTGAAATTTTTATATAAGATTTTTGAAATAAAAAAAGACTTCTATTGGGGGAAATAATAGAAGTCTAAATGGGGGAGATTGAGTATGTTTGATTTTACATTAATATTATGTCCTTATATCAATAATATATACATAAACAATATAAAAAATCATTCGTATAATTAGAAATCCAATAGCAAAATTCACAATTAAAAAAACTTTTGAATATAATATAAATAATTAAGGGGGGAGTGTCGTGGATGAAAGAGGATATAGAGATGATTTAAAAAAAATTGTACTTGAAATGACTCAAAAAGATTTAGAAGGAAATGCATCTCAGAGAGGTATAAAAAAATACCTTGAAGGAAATATAGATAAAATAATAAATGAAAATATAAAAAAAGCATCGAGTGGTATGTCTTGTAACAATGTATATTTAAATATATTGAAAAATGGATCTAATGAGAAAAATATATCCTTAATTGTAAAGTCTATAAAATCAGAAGATTTGTTTAAATCCAAAAAAGAATTAATTAAGTTTGCTAGATACTTAGGTATAAATGCCACAACAAAAAACTCTTACAATAGTATATTAAGAAGAATAGCTAGCCATATTTATTCAAATAGAAGTGAGTATTCCAAAAGATATTTTTCATATCAAAGAGGAGATAGAGAATATATTTTAGAGCCTGAAAGAATAAAAGAAGACTTAATTGAAAGTTATAAATCAAAAGCTAGAAATGATATGAAGTCTATAGCTAAATTGCTAGAAATAAGTGTTGATGATGAAGATAATGCGGAGGATATAAGAAGAAAGGTTATAAATTATATTATGAAAGAAAAGTTAAATAAAAAATAAATATAAAATTAAAGACGTCTTTGAGACGTCTTTAATTTTATAAAAAGGCATATAATATAAAATAAAACTATGATAGGAGTTGATATGTATAAAAATCAGAAAGATAATAAGTCTTGCATGTGTATTTATATGTATAGCTATAAGTGTAGTTATAGAAATAGTTTATCTTCCACCTAAAAAAGAATTAAAAGTAGTTAGTTACAATATACATAGTGGGCTAGATAAAAATATGTTTCCTACATTATTTGATATTATAGATTTTTTAAGAGTATGTAACGCAGATATTATTTGTCTTCAAGAAGTAAATGAATCTGCTAAGGCTGGATTTCAAGTAAGTAGTTTTAAAGAAGAGTTAAAAATGTATTCTCATTTTGGTGCAAACGTAACAAAACTTGGATCTAATTATGGGTTGGTTACATACTCTAAATATCCTATAAAATATGAAAATCATATATATTTAAGTAGCAAAAGAGAACAACGGGGGATGCTTCATACAGTAGTAAATGTAAAAGGAAGTAAGTTAAATATTATAAACGTACATCTTGGACTTGGGAATGAAGAAAGAGAGAGGCAGCTCAATGAACTTATAGAATTTATAAATACATTAAATAAAGAGCCATATATAGTTGTTGGTGATTTTAATCAAGGCAATATAGGTGTCGATAAAAATATTTTAAGAGATGTAGCTATAGAATTAGAAAAGTCAAACATATTAACCTTTGCAACGGGGCTTGATAGAATAGATTATATATTTGTATCTAATAATATTGAAATATTAGACTATGATGTGTTAATAAAGAGTATGTCAGATCATTACCCTATAATAGCTAAGATAAGGATATAAATTAATACAAAATAGTTATTTTCTATATTAAAGCCAAAAATTAATCATAATCTGTACAACCCTAAAATATATATTAGTAATAATAGTTTTAGGGGGGGACAAACTAATGAATAAAAGAAAAACTATATATAGAGGTTTTAATAAAAGACGAAAGAAAAAAACGTTAAGATTAATTTTAATTATGATTCCTGTTATATCAATAGGAACATTTGGAGCTATTAAATTAAAAAATAGTGATATTGTAAAAATTATGGATGAAAAGATTGCATCTCTTAAAAGTATAAATATTAAAGAGGACAAGTTTAAAGGATTTGAAGACTTTGGAATAAAAGAAGTTTCTGAAGAAAATAACAAAGAAGAAGTTGAAAAAAAAGTTGTAAAAGAAGCTAGTGAAAAAGTAGAAGGAGATGTTAAAGTAGCTATAGCAGATTCTTGGAGTTTATATACTATTCAAGTGGCATCAATAGATAATGAAAATGAAATGAATAAAATAGAAGCTAAATTGAATGAAAATAATTTACCTTTTTCTGTTATAGAAGTTGATGGAACAAAAAAAGTACAGACGTATTCATCATTTAGCAAAGATTCATTAAAAAATAATATAGATAGTGTTAAAAAAGTTTTTGATGATGCATTTATATCAGAACTTGAAGTACCAGTATTATCTATGAAGTATACAAGTAAGTACTCATATTTAGGTGAATTATCAAATTTTTTAAATGAATTGGTATCTAATTTTAAGTTAGAATCAGAATTTTGGGATAAAAGTAATGAAAATATTGATGTAAAAGAATATAAAAAAATATTAACAGATAGAAAAAATATAGTGGCTAATATGAAAAAAGAGGCCGATAAAATTGATTATAAACCAGCTGATTTATTTAAAGAGAATTTAATTAAGTATATTGATGGTTTGGATGAAAAAATAAATATCTCTGTTGAATCTATAGAAAAAGGAGAATATAGTATGGCAAAAAGCCTATATTTATCATCAATGCAGGGATATTTTACGTTTATAACATCAATAAGTAAGGCTTAAAAGGACTGTTTTATTAACAGTCTTTTTAAGTTGATAAAGTTTTAACAATAGTTAAGTTTTAATATGAGATATAGTATACTTATACTAAGGGATAGGAATGTTTAAATACATAAGTAAGGGGGTAAAGGAATGAAACTCTTAACTTTCAAAGGAGGAATACATCCTCCATATAAAAAAGAGTACTCAGAGAAAAAAGCTATTGAAATAGCTAAGTCACCAAAGGTAGTTTATATACCACTTCAACAGCATATTGGTGCACCTGCTAAAGAGATAGTTAAGGTTGGGGATTTAGTAAAAGTTGGTCAAAAAATAGGTGAGCAACAAGGATTTGTTTCTTGTAACGTACATTCTTCTGTATCTGGTAAAGTAATAGCTATAAAAGAACATGAATTAGCTGGTGGAAGAGGCACATGTATTGTTATAGAAAACGATTTTAAGGAACAAATACACGAAAGCATAAAACCTAAAGGGAATTTAGAAGATTTAAGTAAAGAAGAAATTGTATCAATAATAAAGGAGGCTGGAATAGTTGGTATGGGAGGAGCTACTTTTCCAACTCATGTAAAGCTATCACCACCACCAGATAAGAAAATTGATACTGTTATATTAAATGGAGCTGAGTGTGAACCATATCTAACAGCAGATCATAGGCTAATGCTTGAAAATCCAGAAGATGTAGTTTATGGATTAAAAGTACTTATGAAATCTTTAAATGTATCAAAGGGATATATAGGAATTGAAGTAAATAAACCTGATGCAATTTCTGCAATAGAAAAAGAAGCTCAAAAATATGATGATATTGAAGTTGTAGGTCTAGAAGTTAAGTATCCACAAGGGGCAGAAAAACAACTTATATATGCATGTACTAAAAGGGAAGTTCCATCCGGTGGGCTACCTATGGATGCAGGGGCAGTAGTAAATAATGTGGGAACAGCAGCACAAATTGCTAAAACTATAAAAACAGGAATGCCATTAATAGAAAGAATTACTACTGTTACAGGTAGTTGTATAAATGAACCAAAAAATTTAGTTACAAAAGTTGGAACACTAGTATCAGAGATAATAGACCAATGTGGAGGCTTTAAAGAAGATAAGATAGTTGGTAAGGTAATAATGGGTGGCCCAATG
Organism: Romboutsia hominis; assembly: GCF_900002575.1. Classification (NCBI taxonomy): domain Bacteria; kingdom Bacillati; phylum Bacillota; class Clostridia; order Peptostreptococcales; family Peptostreptococcaceae; genus Romboutsia; species Romboutsia hominis. The sequence goes on from NZ_LN650648.1 coordinate 556,411, forward strand.
ATGGGACTAGCGCAGTATACAATAGACATACCTACAAATAAGGGAACATCAGGTATATTATGTTTAGACGATGAAGAGTCTAAAACACCAAAACCACAAAACTGCCTAAGATGTGGTAAATGTCTAACAGTATGTCCAGCATTTTTACAACCGTTATATATAAGTGCTTATTCTTTAAAAAATGATTTTGAAAGTGCAGAACGTTATAGAGCTTTAGACTGTATAGAGTGTGGATCTTGTTCATTTGTTTGTCCAGCAAGAAGACCACTACTTCAATCAGTAAGAAATGCAAAAAGAGAAATTATTTCAAATAGAAGAAAAGAATCAGCTAAAAAATAATTGGGTCTAGGGGGAATTTAAATGAATAATAAATTGATTGTATCGTCTTCTCCGCATGTGAGAAGTAACCAAGATACGTCTTACATAATGAAACAAGTTATAATAGCTTTACTACCTGCTATGGCATCAGCAGTGTTTCTTTACAGATTAAGTGCATTAAATGTAATTTTCTTCTGTACAGTAGGAGCAGTAGGATGTGAATTTTTATATCAAAAATTAACTAAACAAGATGTTACTATAGGAGATTTTTCAGCAGTAGTTACAGGAATATTATTAGCATTTAATGTGCCAGCATCTCTTCCGTGGTGGATGTGCATATTAGGTTCAGCATTTGCTATAATAGTGGTTAAAATGGTTTTTGGTGGAATAGGAAATAACTTTTTAAACCCAGCATTAGGTGCAAGGGCATTTTTACTAGCATCATTTCCAGTGGCTATGACAGCTTGGACGATACCTGGAGTTAACTGGGTAAGTTCGGGAAATATAGATGCATATACAACAGCGACTCCATTAAGTTTTCTAAAAAGTGGAGCAATAGGCATATCAGAATTAACATCAAATGGAATTAGCCTAACAGATATGGTAATAGGTAATATAGGAGGATGTATAGGGGAAACATCATCTATATTCATAGTACTAGGTGGGCTTTATCTAATCTATAAGGGAATAATAAATTACATAATTCCAGTATTTTACATAGGAACAGTTTTTATATTAGCATTTATACTAGGAGGATTTGACATAAACTTTGCTATATATCAATTAGCGGCAGGTGGACTTATGTTAGGTGCATTTTTTATGCTTACAGATTACACAACATCACCTATGTCCAAAGCAGGTCAAATTGTTTATGCTATTTTAGCAGGAGTTATAACTATAGTTATAAGAATGTATGGTGGATACCCAGAAGGAGTTTCATATTCTATATTATTAGCCAATGTAGCTACTCCACTTATAGACAAATACATGAAAGGTAGAGTATTTGGGGAGGTGGCTAAATAATGAAAAATATATTAAGGCTAGGAGCCATATTATTTACAATATGTGCAGTAGCAGCTTTAGCACTTGGGTTTATAAATCAAATAACAGCGCCAATTATTGAAGATAGAAATATACAAGCAAACAATGAATTAAGACAATTAGTGCTTGAAGACGCAACAGAATTTAAGCAATTAGATAAAAAGGTAATAGAAAATATCGATGGATTAGAAGAGGGGATAGTATCAGAAGTATATGAAGGTATTAGTGGAAGTGATGTTGTTGGATATACTATAAAAACTTTACCTAGCGGATATGGTGGGGTTATGGAAGTTATAGTAGGGATATCAAAAGATGGAAAAATAACAGGAGTAAATATTGGAAATATGGCTGAAACTCCAGGGCTTGGAACGAAAGCAAATGAACCTAATTTTAAAGGGCAATTTAGTGAAAAAGAAGCCAAAGAACTTAGTGTAGTAAAAGGTAGTGCAACAAGTGATAATCAAATAGCTGCGATTTCAGGGGCTACAATAACATCTGAAGCTGTAACTAGGGGAGTTAATGCAGCAATAAAAGTATTTAATGAAAGCTTGAATAAATAGGGGGAAGAATATGAGATTAGGTAAAATATTCAAAAATGGTTTAATAGATGAAAACCCAGCCTTTGTCCAAGTAATAGGTATGTGTCCAACATTAGCTGTTACAACATCAGCTATAAACGGATTAGGTATGGGATTATCTACAACAGCAGTTTTGATTTGTTCAAATATAGTTGTTTCATTAATTAGAAAGATAGTGCCAGATAAAATAAGAATACCAGCATTTATAGTAGTAATAGCAACGTTTGTTACAATAGTTGGTATGCTTTTAAAGGCATATGTGCCTTCACTTGATAAAGCACTAGGGCTTTTTATACCTTTAATAGTTGTAAACTGTTTAATATTAGCACGTGCAGAAAGTTTTGCATCTAAAAATGGTTCTGTTGAATCAGCTGTAGATGGATTAGGTATGGGACTTGGGTTTAGTTTAGCATTAACAGTTTTAGGAACTATAAGAGAAATACTTGGAAATGGAAGTATATTTGGAATGAGTATATTTGGAGCTTCATTTGAACCTATATTGCTATTTATACTTCCTCCTGGAGCCTTTTTAACATTAGGTTTTCTTTTAGCAGGATTTAATAAAATAAGAAGTAAAAAAGCGTAGGGGGGTGGATTAAATGAATTTAGTACTTATATTTTTAAGTGTAGTTCTTGTTAATAACGTTATAACAAGTCAGTTTTTAGGTATATGTCCATTCTTAGGAGTTTCTAAAAAAGTTGATACTGCATTAGGTATGGGAGCAGCAGTTACTTTTGTTTTAACATTAGCATCAATAATAACATACTTTATACAAGAACTATTGGTTATAACTAATAATGAATTTTTACAAACTATAGCGTTTATACTAGTCATAGCATCTATAGTTCAATTTGTTGAGATGGTAATACAAAAAATGAGTCCAGCCTTATATCAAGCGTTAGGTGTATTTTTACCATTAATAACAACTAACTGTGCAGTTTTAGGTATAGCTTTAGTGAATGTAAATGAGGGGTATAACTTAATTGAAACTATAGTTAACGGATTTGGTGCAGGTATAGGATTTACATTAGCTATAGTATTATTTGCGGGAATAAGAGAGAGATTAGAACTAGCAGATATACCAGAAAGTTTTAAAGGGTTCCCTATAACACTTATATCAGCAAGTTTAATGTCTATTGCTTTTTTAGGATTTGCTGGATTAATAAAGTTATAAAATAGGGGGGATAATATGTCTATACTTAATTCGATTTTTGTTTTAGGAGGTATGGGACTTATATTTGGAGCAATACTTGCATATGCTTCTAAAAAGTTTTATGTTGAGGTAGATGAAAGAGTTGAAAAAATATTAAGTATACTTCCAGGAGCTAATTGTGGAGGATGTGGATTTCCAGGATGTGGGGGATTAGCAAATGCAATAGTAGAAGGAAATGCCCCTGTAAATGGATGTCCTGTTGGAGGTTCTGATTGTTCTTTAAAAATAGGAGAAATAATGGGAATATCATCTCAAGAAGGTGAGAAAGAAGTAGCAAAGGTTATATGTAAAGGAAGATGTGATGTAGCAAAAGATAAATATACATATGAAGGTATTTATGACTGCAGATCAGCAGCTACATTGAACTCTGGAGCTAAATTATGCAAATATGGATGTTTAGGTCTTGGAACATGTAAAGATTATTGTAAATTTGGTGCTATATCTATAATAGATGGATTAGCAGTAATAGATGAAGAAAAATGTGTAATGTGTGGAAAATGTATTGAAGTTTGTCCAAAGGGAATAATATCGAAAAAGCCAGCAAAACAAGAAATTGTAGTTGAATGTAACAGTAAAGATTTTGGAAAAGAAGTTAAGGAAAAATGTAGTGCTGGATGTATAGGATGTGGAATTTGTGCTAAGGCATGTAAATTTGATGCAATAGAATTTGAAAATAAAATTGCTAAAGTAAACTATGATAAATGTGTAGGGTGTATGGTATGTGTTGAAAAATGTCCAACCAAAGTTATACAAGGTAGCTTAGAAAATAGAAAAAAAGTTATGATAGAAGAAAGCTTATGTATAGGTTGTACTATTTGTAAAAAGCAATGCAAGTTTGACGCCATAGAAGGTGAATTAAAAGGTAAGCATAAAGTTGATAAGGAAAAATGCGTTGGATGTCATTTATGCTTAGAAAAATGTCCTAAAAAGGCTATTAAAACTATATAATATGGATAAGATAAAGGTATGGTTTTTTCCATACCTTTATTTTTTATGGAATTATAATAAATTTATAAATAAATAAAATCTACTCATTGAAATATAACAATTATGTTACAAAAATCGTTCGACATTTGTGTTGAATTTTTTACAATATAATGATAGACTAAATAAGTACAATTCTAAGTACCAAATGAGGTGATAAAATGAATATAATCTTAGCATCAGCATCTCCTAGAAGGAAAGAAATTCTAGAAAATATCAACGTAAAATTTGATATAGTTAAAAGTGATATAGATGAGGTTATATTAGAGGATGAGTTACCACCTCAAGTGGTAATGAGACTTGCATTTGAGAAAAGTATGGATGTAGCAAAATCTAATCAGGAGTCTTTGGTTATAGGAGCAGATACAATTGTTGTGTTTAATAACACAATATTAGGGAAACCAAAGGACAAAGAAGATGCTAGAAATACTATTAAGTTATTATCTGGAAATACTCATGAAGTAATAACAGGTATTAGTTTAATTAATTTAAGTGCAAATAAAAAAATAATCGATTATGTAGTTAGTAAAGTTAAATTTAAGGACTTATCAGAAGATGATATAAATGATTATATTAATACTGGTGAGTCATTAGATAAAGCTGGAGCATATGGAATTCAAGGGTATGGATCATTACTAATTGAGGAGATACAAGGTGATTACTTCAATATAGTTGGATTACCTATATCAAAGTTAAGTGATTTAGTCAAAATGCACTTTGATATAAACTTTTTTTATGGAGGATGATATAACTGAAGGACTCTTTTGATGTTAAAATGACTTTAAAGAATATGACATTAGAAGAAAGACCTAGAGAAAAGATGCTTGTTAAAGGAGAAAAATGCTTATCTAATTCAGAGTTGTTAGCAATTATTATCCGAACAGGCACTAAATCAAAAAATGCTATTGAATTAGCTAATTATATCATAAATAAAGACACTCAAGGTATAAGATACCTAAAGGATATGACCATAGAAGAGTTATGTGAAATAGATGGAGTAGGACTATCTAAAGCAACGCAAATAAAGGCAGCGCTAGAACTAGGGTCTAGAATCGCTAGTTTTAAGCCTAGTCGATATAAGGTAAAAAACCCTTGGGATATATACAAGTATTATATGGATATTTTAAGATATGAAAAGCAAGAGGTTTTTAAGGTGGTTCTTTTAAATACGAAAAATGAAATAATATCAGATGTAGAAGTATCAAAAGGTACTTTAAATTCTTCTTTAGTACATCCAAGAGATGTATTTAGAGAGGCTATAAAACGAAGTACAAATAAGATAATTCTAATGCACAATCATCCATCTGGTTCTGTCGAGCCATCAAATGAAGATAAAAACATTACATCAAGACTTATTAAGTGCGGAGAACTAATAGGAATAGAAGTAATAGATCATATAATCATAGGTGACGGATTATATTTTAGCTTTAAAGAGAGTATGATAATCTAATTGGATATAGTAAGGAAGGAGAATTAAGTATGTCTAAGGAAAAAAAAGAAAAAAAAGAGAAAAAAGGGTTAATGTCGATGTTTGGATTTAAAAAGATGACAAAGGATATGGGTATAGATTTAGGTACAGCAAATACTTTAGTTTATATAAAAGGACAAGGTATAGTAGTAAGAGAACCATCTGTTGTTGCTATAAGAGATGATAGCAAGGAAGTTTTAGCAGTTGGAGAAGAAGCTAAAAAGATGATAGGTAGAACACCAGGTAATATAGTAGCTATAAGACCTATGAAAGATGGGGTTATAGCTGATTTTGATGTTACATCAGCAATGCTTAGTTACTTTATACAAAAAGCAGCAGCTAAAAAGGGTGTAGTAAGTCCTAGAATAGCAATATGTGTACCTTATGGCGTTACAGAAGTAGAAAAAAGAGCTATAGAAGAAGCTGCAAGACAAGCAGGAGCAAGGGATGCATACTTAATAGAAGAACCTATGGCAGCTGCTATAGGAGCTGGTCTTAGAGTTGAAGAGCCAGAAGGAAATATGGTTGTAGATATCGGTGGAGGTACTACTGAAATAGCTGTTATATCTTTAGGAGGTATAGTTACTGCTAAGTCAATAAGAATTGGTGGGGACGAGTTTGATGAGTCTATAGTAGCATATGTTAAAAAAGAATATAACTTAGCTATAGGGGAAAGAACAGCTGAAGATGTTAAAATAAGCATAGGATCAACATTTAAAGGTGATCAAGAAACTAATATGCAAATAAGAGGTAGAGACTTAATATCAGGTCTTCCTAAAACAATAGAAATAGGATCAGCAGAAGTTAGAGATGCTTTAAAAGAGCCTATAAACTCAATAGTAGATGCGATAAAATCAACTTTAGAAAAGACACCACCAGAATTAGCATCAGACATAATGGAAAATGGAATAATGTTAACTGGAGGGGGAGCATTACTTAGAGGTCTTGATAAGTTAGTTAAACAAGAAACAGGCATGCCTGTTACAATAGCAGAAAGCCCACTAGATTGTGTTGCTTTAGGTACTGGTAAATCAGTAGAAGACCAAGAAATATTTGAAAAAGTATTAATGATGAATGCAAGAAAGTAATTAAAAGTTGGTGATATCTTTGAGATTTGATAACAATAAAAAAGGGAAGAAAAAGATCAACGTTAAAGTGATAGCAACAGGAACTGTTGCTATCACTTTAATTGGAATTATAGGAATATCAATAGGTAAATTTTCAGGTAGAAATCCAATAGGTCCTGGACCTATTTTAGATGCTGTATCTGCTGTAGAATCGACATTTAATAAAGGTTTTAAATTCCTAGGTGATGGCCTTGGTGATCTAATTAATTATAAGAAAAATGCTAATAAAATAGATAAGCTAGAAAAAGAAAAGAATGAGTTAAAATTAGAAATAGCTGAATTGAATAAAAAACTAGATGAAGTAGAATCACTAGAAAGTTTAAAAAAATCATTAAACTTTATAGACGAAAAGTACGAAGCTAAGTCTGTAGCAGCTAGTGTTGTCTCAAAAAATGATGGCAATTGGTACGAAAGTTTTGTACTAAGCGCTGGTAGTGCAGATGGAGTTAAAAAAGATAGTTTAGTAGTAAATGGTAATGGTTTAGTTGGTATGGTATATGAAGTTTCTAAAAACTATAGCAAAGCAGTTTCATTACTTGATAGTAAATCATCAGTAAGTTTTAGACTATTAAAAGACTCTAAATTTAAAGGCGTATTAACTCAAAACTCTACTTTAGATAATAAGGAAAACTACAAAAATAAAGGATATTTATATGGATATATGTTTGATAGTAATTATGATGTAATCCCAGGAGATGTAATTGTAACATCAGGGCTTGGGTTATATCCAGAAGGTATACCTATAGGTGAAGTTGATAAAGTTATAGATGACAAGAATAAATCTATGAAATCTGTAGTTGTTAAACCTTATGCTGATTTTAAAAATATAGATGATGTTAAAATCATTGAACCTAGAAATATAAGATAAAGGAGACTATAGATATGAAAAGAGTTTTACTTTGTCTTTTAGGTATTTTGTTAGTTATAGTAGAAGGTAGTGTTACTAACTATATAAATATATTTAGCGTGAGCTTTAATATAGTAATAATATATATGACTATTATATCTCTGTATTTAGATGAATTAGAAGCAGGTATAATAGGTGCTATAGTAGGTTTAACTAAAGATATAGCCGTAGGTGGAATATTTGGAGTTAATGGTTTAATATTATTTTTAACTTCTTACACAATAAGCCATTTAAAAGATAAAATATACAAGGAAAGTAGTATGACTATATTTGCGCTAGTTTTTTTAACTACGCTAGTTGATTCTATTGTAAATATAGCAACCACTATCTTGGTTTATAATAGCTATGGAATAGTTAAGTTACTGATTGTAGGAATTTTAATAATGCCTACTTTAAATAGCCTTTTAAGTATTATTTTATACAAAATATCTAAAAAATCTATATTAAAACTAAAAGAAGATTAGTTGGTGATTTAATGGAGAAAAACAAAAAGATAGATAGATTATTGATAATAAAGAGAATCATCATATGTGTATTTATAGTTATTTCCTTTAAAATATTATATATGACTATTTTTAGACATGACTATTATAAAGAATTAGCTGAAAATAAGACATATAAGGAATTACCTATAAAAGCTCCAAGGGGAGAAATAAGAGATAGATATGGACGTCTAATTGCAGGAAATAAAAATTTATTTACTGTACAAGTATCTGCAGATGGTATAAGCAAAAAAGGCGCAGATGGTAAGCCTATGGCTAATGAAATATCATTAGACATAATTAATCTTTTAGAGTCTAATAAAGAGCAATATATAGATGAATTCCCTATATACTTTAAAAATGGTAAATTCTATTATACGTTTGATGATAAAATAGATAAATACAAAGAAGAAGAAGGTATACCAAAAGAATTAAATGCTAAAGAAAGTTTCTACTTTATTGTAGATAAGCTAATTAGTGAAGGTGTACTTACGAAAGAAGATAGAAATTTAGACCCTAGTAAGCTACAAAAAAAGCTTAATGAAAATGGAGAATATCCTCCTATACTTGTAAGTAAATGGATGTTTACTGAAGAAAAGAATAAAAAAGATTGGTTAGAAAGCTATAAAATAAAAAATCCTGATATTAGTGCTAAAAATGCATTTAGAGATATTAGAAATGACTATAAGATAGACCCTAAGCTAAGTAATACGGACGCTAGAAAAATACTTATAGTTAGAGACCTTATAAAATCTCAAGGTTATTCTAGATATAATCCAGTTACCATTGCAAAAGATATAAATCAAAATACAATATCTCAAATTGAGGAAAAAGGAATGGAACTTCCAGGGGTATCTGTGGCAGTAGAGCCAGTTAGATATTACCCAGAAACAAATTTAGCTTCTCACATAATAGGTCATATGGGTAAAATGCCATATAATCAAGAAGAGAAATATCTAAATCCTGAAAAAGAAGGTAAAAAGTACTCAAAGGGAGATACAGTAGGTATAACTGGTGTTGAAAAGAGTTATGAAGAGAAGCTTAAAGGTGTTGATGGGCATAAAAAAGTTCAAGTAGATGCACTAGGTAGAGTAACAAAAGAACTAGATGTACAAGAACCGCAATCAGGAGATACTGTATATCTAAGTATAGATAAAGACCTACAAGAAGTAGCTCAAGATGTATTAAAGAGAACTATAGATGTAGCTAGAACAGCAGGAACTTTCAAAAGTCCTTTTGGAAATAAAAGTTTTTCACAAGCTGCACCTCGTGCAAATTCAGGAGCTGTAGTAGCTATAGATGTAAAAACTGGGGATGTATTAGCTATGGCTAGTTATCCAGATTACGATCCTAATAAATTTGTAAATGGTATATCTTATGAAGACTATGAAAAATTACAACCTAAAAATAAAAATGATGTACTAGCACCTAACGCTCAAGTAAACTTAGCTACTCAAGGGGTATTCCAACCAGGTTCTACATTTAAAATGGTTACAGGTATGGCAGCTATAGATAATGGAATGAATCCAAATTACACAATAAATGATCCAGGTGTTATAATGCTTGGAAATAGACCATTTGCCGATTATGTATGGCATAAGTCAAGAAGTAATCATGGAGCAACAAATTTATACAAAGCTATACAAGAATCATGTAATATCTACTTCTACACAATTGGTAGTGGTGAAAATAGAGTAGGTGGGAAAGACCCTAATGTAAAAATAGGTCCAAATGATACTCTTAAATATGCTAAATTATTTGGATTAGATGATTATACAGGTCTTAATGACGAAATAGATGAAAAAAAGGGTAGTGTACCAAGTATAGAAACTAAATTAAAATCAGCTAAAGCTTTACTTAGAACATTTTTAGAGAAAGAAATGAAAAATAAGTTTACTGATATAACTAAGGAAAAGAATGAAGCTGAGTATGAAAAAAGAATAGATGAAATTGTTAGTTGGGCAGACGAACCAACTACAGTCACTAGAGGTGAAGCTATTGAAAGGCTTGCTAAGTTAAATGTTAAAGAAAAAGACATAGAGCCTTTAGCTGATGAAATAGTGTTTAATCACTTAAAATTTGCTAAATGGAGTATAGCAGATACATTTAACTTATCTATAGGACAAGGTGAGAATCAATATACGCCAGCTCAAATGGCAAGATATACTGCAGCCATAGCAAATGGTGGTGATTTAGTTGATTTATCAGTTATAAATAGAGTTGTACCTAGTGATTATAAATCTGTTGATATTGATGAAAATAAAAAAGAAAAGATACCATTTAAAAATAGTGAAAATCTAAAGCATATAACTGAAGGTATGAAGAGAGTTACGACTTCAAGTTCTGTTAAGAGTTTATTTAAGAACTTCCCTGTTAGTGTAGCAGCAAAAACAGGAACAGCTGAAAAAAGTGGTAAGATACCTACAGAAAATGAGGTTGATTATTTAAAAAGCCATATGGGATCTTATGGAGTGGCTTTAGATCAAGCGCTAAGTCTTGCGGAAACTCTTAAAGAGGGAAGAGAGCAAGAGTTATCAGAGGAAAGAGAAAAAGAATTAAAAGAAGAACTAAAATCTAAAGATATAACTGAAGAAAGAAAGAAAGAAATAGAAGAAGAATTAAAAGAAGGTGTAAGCGTTAAATTAGATAAAAATGATGATAAAATAAACGCTGCATACCTAAGAAAAGCTATAAAACAATTAAACCCTAAAATAACAGATAAAGAAATAGATAGATATAAAGCAGATTATGATTCTTTTGCATGGAGTGTAGGGTTTGCACCAGCAGATGATCCAGAGATAGCAGTTGTATGTATGATACCTCAAGGTGATTCAAGTACTTATGCAATGTTACCTGTAAGAGAGTTAATAGGAACATATCTTGGATTGACAGATGATTATTTAGCAGCTAATAAAGGTACTGCCAAGAAAGAAGAAAGTAGTAATAAATCGAATAATGATGATATAAATTTTGCTTCTCAGATGAAAAAATAAGAGGAAAAAAATATTTTTTGAAGAATATATAAAAATGATACATTACTCTGGAGGTTGTTATGTCTTTTAAAGAGTTTAGTACCAGAGAACTTGTGGAGTTCAAGGGTAGCAAAAGAGGGATAATTGTAAATATAAAGAAAGAAGCCTCTTTTGAAGAAATAAAACAAAGTATAATAAACAGGCTAGAGTCATCAGTAGGATTTTTTAATGGAGCTAAAATATGTGAGATTAATTGTGATTGTTTAAGTGATATACAAATTTTAGAGATAAAAGAACACATATCATCAAGGTTTGATGTTGAATTTATTGATGATGAGTATAAAAAAGAAAAGTATGAATTTAAAACAAAATATGTCAATAATCTAAGATCTGGTGAAAACATAGAGTTTGATGGAGATGTAGTAGTTATGAATGATATGAAATCAGGATCACAAGTAAGCTCAAAGTCAAATGTAGTAGTTATGGGAAATGTAGATCCAGGTGCAAGAATAGTAGCTAATGGAAATGTTATAATAATGGGAAGTGTTAAGGGGTTTGTCCATGCAGGTTCAGATGGAAATGAAAGTGCTTATGTAGTAGCTAACCACCTAGATGCTAGAATATTACAAATAGCAAATAATATAGCTGAAGCTCCAGAAGATGAGTTTTTTGAAGGAAAAACAATTAATCCAGAAATAGCTTTTGTAAGCGATGGAACTATAGTCATAGAAAACTATTCAAATAAAGTTTAAAAATAAGTATTAATCCATAGGGGGTAGTAACATGAGTGAAGTTATTGTCATAACGTCTGGTAAAGGCGGAGTAGGAAAGACTACTACCGCAGCAAACTTAGGAACTGCTTTAAGTTTGGAAAATAAAAAAGTAGTTATAGTAGACGCAGATATTGGTCTTAGAAATTTAGATGTAGTAATGGGACTTGAAAATAGAATTGTTTATGATATTGTTGATGTTGTAGAGGGAACATGTAGATTAAAACAAGCTTTAATCAAAGATAAAAGATTTGAAAATTTATATTTACTTCCAGCAGCTCAAACAAGAGATAAAAATGCAGTATCTGTTGAGCAAATGCATGATTTATGCCAAAAACTTAGAGAAACATTTGATTATGTATTAATAGATTGCCCTGCCGGTATAGAACAAGGATTTAAAAACGCCATAGCAGGAGCAGACAGAGCGATAGTAGTAACTAATCCGGAAGTTTCTGCAGTAAGAGATGCAGATAGAATAATAGGATTATTAGAAGCCAATGAGATAAAAACTATAGAATTAGTGATAAATAGAATAAGACACGATATGGTAAGACGTGGAGACATGATGGACAAGCAGGACATAATAGAAATATTGGCTATAAAGCTATTAGGATTAGTTCCAGATGATGAAAGTATAATTGTATCTACAAATAAAGGTGAACCTGCAATACTTGATTCAAAATCATTAGCAGGACAAGCTTACAAAAATATAACACAAAGAATATTAGGTAATGATGTACCTATACTAGAAATAGAAGCAGAAAGTGGATTTTTTAGCAAAATAAAGAAGATGTTTGGTATGGCTAAGTAGCAAAGGGGGGAGTATATTCATGTTAGACTTATTTAAAGTTTTTTCAAATGAATCTAAAACTAGTAAATCAGTAGCAAAAGAAAGATTAAAGTTAGTTTTAGTGCATGATAGAGCGGATTGTTCTCCAAAGTTTTTAGAGCTTATAAAGACAGATATACTTAAAGTAATAGCGAATTATGCTGAAATAGAAGAAGATGGACTGGAAATTAAAATGTCTAAAACCAGAGGAGAAGATGATGATATGCCAGTATCTGCATTAATCGCTAATATACCACTAAAGAATTTAAAGGATAGAAATATATAATAGACTAAATGGGGGATTGTTAAGTCCCCCATATTTTAATATACTAAATATAAGACAAAAGACATTAGGAAGTTGGTGAAAATGTGATTGAATATAAGTCAACCGTTAAGTTAATAAAACAACTAGACTGGAAGCTAATAGCTACTGTTTTAGCAATATTTGGATTTGGATTAGTTGTATTAAGTAGTGCAACTCATGCCCATATGACAGGAAATTATGGACAGATATACAAACAAGGATTAGGTTTTGGCCTAGGTATGGTTATGGTCATTGGAATATTATTAATAGACTATAATTTTTTAGGAAAGTACTATAAGGCTTTATATATAGTTAGTTTAATTTTACTGGCTATAGTATTAATACCAGTAATTGGTGCGTCAAGAGGAGGAGCTAGATCTTGGTTAAATTTAGGTCCTTTAGATTTTCAAACTTCAGAAATAGTTAAGTTTACATTTATATTAAGCTATGCAAAGATAGTAGAATCAAAAAAAGGTAAACTTAATAATTTAAAGGAGATAATACCTGTTGTGATGTATGCAGTTCCTTTTATAGGATTATTATTTGCTCAGCCAGACTTAGGTACAGCTATAGTATTTAGTTGTATAATAGGTGGAATGTTGTTTACAGCAGGGCTTGATATGAAACTGATAAAAAGAGTTATAATAGGTGTTTTAGTAGCAGCACCACTTATGTATATGGTAATGGCGCCGCATCAAAAGGAAAGAATAGATGCTTTCTTACATCCTGATGATCCAACTAAAAAGGGTAATTATCAGGTTATGCAGTCAATGATAGCTATAGGGTCAGGAGGAGTAACAGGTAAAGGACTATACGGTGGTACACAAAGCCAGGAGGATTTCTTACCTGTTCAGGAAAGTGACTTCATATTTGCAGTCATAGGAGAAGAACTAGGAGCTATAGGTATGATAGCTGTTTTAGTTTTATATGCAATATTCTTGATACGAATGCTTATTATAGCAAAAGAAGCAAAAGATTTTTATGGAACCTTAATTGTAGTTGGGGTTATGAGTATGTTTGCATACCAGATAATACAAAATATTGGTATGACAGTAGCTTTAATACCGGTTACAGGGGTAACATTACCATTCATAAGTTATGGAGGAAGTTCACTTTTAACATCTTTAGCAAACTTAGGACTGGTACTAAATGTATGTATGAGAAGAAAGAAAATTAACTTTTAGATAAAGTCAAAATATAAACGGGAGGGAATATGAATATAGCATTAATAGCACATGATGAAATGAAAAATACAATGGTAGGATTTTGTATAGGATATGAAGAAATTCTTAAAAAGTATAAGGTGTATGCAACTGGAACAACTGGAAAAATAATAATGGATGCTACAGATATTAATATAACTAGGTTAGCTTCAGGACCTTTAGGAGGAGATCAGCAAATAGGATCATTAGTAGTTTCTCAAGATATAGATTTAGTGATCTTTCTAAGAGATCCTCTTACATCTCAAGCTCATGAGCCGGATATACAAGCCTTAATTAGATTGTGTGATGTATATCATGTACCAGTAGCTACAAATTTAGCATCAGCAGAGATTTTTATAAAAGCTTTAGATAGGGGAGAGCTTTCTTGGAGAGAAGTTAGAAAAACTAAAAGTCAAAGAGTATAAAAATAAGCACCTAATATTAGGTGCTTATTTTTATACTCTTTTAATATGAAGAAGTTTATTAATTTTTGTAAGTAACTAAAAAAGTACCTCATATATGAGGTACTTTAATATATTATTATTTAACTAATTTAGCAAATTCTTTACCGTAGTTAACACATTCTTGACAAGTTTCTTCTGAAGGGAAGAATTTCTTTTTCATAGTAGGAACTGGCATTTTGAAAGCCATAGCCTTTAATAAGTTTTCAGCCATAGTTATACCTTCTCCACTCCATCCGTAAGAACCAAATACACCAGCTATTTTTCCTTGGTTAGCCATAGGGTCTATAGTAGAGAATAAATCCCACATAGGTTTAACCATAGTTCTGTTTATAGTTGGAGAACCTAATAATATTACTTTAGACATAACTACTGCATCATGCATTTCTTTTAAATCAAGTTCTTCTAAATCATAAAGTTTAACTTCAGCACCTTCTTCAACTAATCCTTTTTCTATGTTTTTAGCCATTTCTAAAGTATTAGTGTAAGCTGATAAGTAGAATATTGCAACTTGATTTTGGTTTGTAGTATTAACAACTTCAGTTGACCAATCTAAATATCTCTTAACTGCCGCCATTGGATCTTTAGTAAGCATAGGACCATGAGAAGTTAATATTGTATCAAAGTCTATTTTAAGTTCAACAACTTTATTTATAGCACTTAAAACATGCTTAGCAAATGGTTTAACTATACAATCATAGTAGTGCTTAGCTGATTTTAAGTAATCTTCACTTTCTACAGCATCAGGATCTACACTTGCAAAGTGACATCCGAAAGCATCGCAAGTGAATAAAGTTTTATCTTCTTCAACATAAGTAAACATTGTATCAGCCCAATGTAAGAATGGAGCTGTTATGAACTTAAGATTTCTCTTACCTATGTTTAAAGTTTCTCCATCTTTTATAACGTGGCACTTAAAAGGTCTATTTACTTGTTCAGCTAAGTAAGTTTTAGCAACAGCTGTACAGTAAACTTCCACATCAGGGTTTATATCTAATATATATTTTAAGCAACCAGCATGATCTGGTTCTGTATGATGTATAACTACATAATCTATGTCTTTTATATCAGTAACTTCTGATACGTTTTTTAAAAACTCGTCCTTAAAGTTTGGTTTTACAGTATCGAATAATACAGTTTTTTCATCTTTTATAACATAACAGTTATAAGTAGTACCAAATTCTGTTTCCATTATAATATCAAATACTTTTAAATCTTTATCTACAACACCTGTAAAGTAAATATCTTTTTTTACTTCAAATACATTACTCATTATAAATCCTCCTAAAAACATTATATAAAGATTATACCCATATAAATTACATTAAAACAATTTAATTTTAAATTAAATGTAAAAAATAAATAACTTATGTACTTTAGGCAGCTATTTATTTGATACCTACTATTATTGTAACAAAAAATACTTTTTATAAAAGGTATAAATTAGATTTTTTTTATTAATTATAAAATATAGGCACAATGTTTTAATATACTAATTTTAAAAACTTAAAACTATATAAAATAATTAATAATATTTTGATAGATAATGCTATATCGTGTATAATAATACTTATGCTTATAAACAATAAACTTATTTGGAGGTTTTAACATAAATGAATAAAGTAGACTTAAAAAGAATTTTAAAAAAAGTTGAAAAGCCTGCTAGATATCTTGGAAATGAAATAAATTCAATTCATAAAGATACAACAAATGAAAATTTAATAAGATATGCACATTGTTTCCCAGACTTATATGAAGTAGGAATGAGTCACTTAGGAAGTCATATATTATATGATGTTATAAATAAGGATGAAGAAGTATTTTGCGAAAGGGTATATGCTCCAGCTGTAGATATGGAAGCGATGATGAGGGAAAAAAATATACCATTATTTGCTCTAGAATCAAGAGAACCTATAACAAATTTTGATTTTGTTACATTTACGCTTCAATATGAACTTTCTTACACTAATATATTGAATATGTTAGATTTAGCTAATATACCATTATTAAGAGAAGAAAGAAAGCTAGATGATCCATTTATATTAGTAGGTGGACCATGTGCTTACAATCCAGAGCCTTTAGCTGATTTTGTTGACATAGTAATATTAGGTGAGGGTGAAGAAGTAAACCCAGAAGTTATAAATGCCTATAAAGAATGGAAAAAAAATAAAACAACTAGAGAAGACTTTTTACAAAAGATATCTACAATAGAAGGGGTTTATATACCAAGCTTCTATGATGTTTCATACAATGAAGATGGAACTGTCAAAGAAGTAGTACCAAATAGAGAAGGTGTACCTCAAAAACCAAGAAAAAGAATAATAAAAAATATGGAAGAAGTTCCATATCCAGAAAAATTAATAGTTCCTTTTATAGAAACTGTTCATAACAGAATAGTACTTGAACTGTTTAGAGGGTGTACAAGAGGATGTAGATTCTGCCAAGCAGGTATGATATATAGACCAATAAGAGAAAAAAGTGTAGCGAGATTAAAAGAATTACTAGAAAAACTAGTTAAAAACACTGGATATGATGAAATATCATTATCTTCGTTAAGTACTAGTGACTATAGTGAATTAGCAGAGCTTACTGATTATTTAGTTGATGAATATACTCCTAAAAATATAGGAATATCTCTACCATCATTAAGACTTGATAATTTCTCTATGGAGATAGCAGAAAAAATACAACAAGTAAGAAAGTCAGGACTTACATTTGCTCCAGAAGCAGGAACACAAAGATTAAGAGATGTTATAAATAAAGGTGTAAGCGAACAAGACTTAGAAAATGCAACTAGAAAAGCATTTGAAATGGGATGGAATAGTGTTAAATTATACTTCATGATAGGTCTTCCAACAGAAACTTATGATGATTTAGATGGAATAGCAAAACTTGCTTATGATGTAATCGATACTTACAGAGATGTAAATGGTGGAAAGTTAAGAAGAGCATTTGGTGTTACAGTAAGTACATCTACATTTGTACCTAAGCCATTTACACCATTCCAATGGCATGGACAAGATACAACAGAAACAGTTATAGAAAAGCAAAGATATTTAGTTAAAAAGTTAAAAAATGGGAATATAAAATATAACTACCATGATTCAAAAACTAGTTTAATGGAAGCTGTTGTAGCTAGAGGAGATAGAAAAATAGGTAAAGTTATATATGATGCTTTCAAAATGGGTGCTAAATTTGATGGTTGGTCAGAACACTTTAATTTAGATACTTGGAAAGAAGCTATGGCTAAAAATAACTTAGAAATAGCATTTTATGCTAATAGAGAGAGAGAATATGAAGAAGTATTCCCTTGGGACCATATAGACGTTGGAGTTTCTAAGAAATTCTTAGTTAGAGAAAATGAAAAAGCTAAACAAGACACAGTTACAGTAGATTGTAGACATAAATGTAATGGTTGTGGAATAAATGCACATGAAATAGGAAGGGGGCTTTGTTAATGGAAAACAAAATAATAAGAACTAAATTTAACAAAGAAGGAGATATGATATATATATCGCATCTTGATTTGCAAAAACTTTTACAAAGAGCCTTTAGAAGAGCTGAAATAGATTTAGCACATTCTCAAGGATACAATCCCCATCCAAAAATAAGTTACGGAAATGCTTTAGCTCTAGGTACAGAAAGTCAAGGAGAGTATGTAGACGTTGAAATAGAAGGTGATATAACTGTAGATGAGTATTTATCTAGAATGAATGAACAATTACCAGAAGGTATAAAATTTATACAAGCTGAGGAAATAACTAAACAAACTCCATCATTATCATCTACTATAGAGTATGGAGAATATGTATTTACTATAGAAACAGAAAAAATATTAACTAAAGAGTTCATAAAAAATCAAATATTAGATTTTATGGCTCAAAAAGAAATAATGATAACTAAGAGAAATAAAAAAGGTAAGTTAGTAGAGTCAGATATAAGACCTATGATAAAATTATTTGATTTATTAGATGCAGAAGATAATAAAATAATTTTAGAAGCTACAATAGCGACAGGATCTAAGGCTAACTTAAATACTTCTATATTTATACCAAAAATATTAGAAATGTTAGAATTAGAAATGGACCCATTAGATGTAGATATATTAAGAAGAGACTTATATGTAGTGAAAGATGGACAATTAGTAAGTCCTATGTAAAAAAAGGTGGATTTATCCACCTTTTTTAGTAGTTAAAAAGATTATTGATTTATTAGGAGTGAAGTATGAAGGATATAATAATAGAATCTCTTATATCATCTGAGAAAGTGGCTGTACTTGAAGACAATAAATTAAGTGAGGTATATATAGAGGATAATAAAAAGAACAAAAAAGTCTCTAATATATATAGAGGTATAGTAAAAAAAGTATTGCCAGGAATAGAAGCATGTTTTGTAGACATAGGTTTCGATAGACTTGCATACCTTCAATTAAAAAAAGAAGACAATATAAAAGCAGGGCAAGAAATAATGGTTCAAGTAAATAAAGAAGAGATAGGAAATAAAGGAGCCAAATTAAATCTTGAAATAAGTTTATCTGGAAGATATATAGTTTATATACCGTCAAATGATAGAATAACTATGTCTAACAAAATAACAGATGAGAAAGAAAGATTTAGATTAAAAAAGCTAGCTAAATCAATTATTAAAGACAATACAGGTATAATTATAAGAACAGAAGCAGTAGGATGTAGCTTAGAAGATTTAAAAGAGGACATAGAAAACTTAAAAAGTCAATATGATTTAATCTTAAAAGAGTTTAAATTAGGAATAGGACCTAAGCTGCTTTATAAATCATTGGATTTTGCAAGTAAATACATTAAAGATTATATAAGTGAAGATTTAGGTAAAATAGTTACAAATGATGAAAAAAAATATAATGAATTAAAAGAACTATTAAAATCTATAGAGAAAAAATATGTAGATAAAATTATATTAGAAAAAAATAAAGATGTATTTGATATATACAATGTAAATTCTCAAATACAAAAGTGTCTTAATAAAAAAGTATGGTTAAGTAGTGGCGGATACTTAATAATAGAAAAAACTGAAGCTTTAACGGTTATAGATGTAAATACAGGAAAAAATATAGGCAATATAAAACTAAGAGACACAATATATAAAACTAATTTAGAAGCAGCTATAGAAATAGCTAGACAAATAAAAATTAGAGATATATCTGGAATAATTATAATTGATTTTATAGATATGGAAAAAGAAAGTCAAAAAAGAGAACTTATAAAGGTACTAGAAGAAGAATTAAGTAAAGATAAAAGAAAATCTAAGGTATTAGGGATGACAAAATTAGGTTTAGTTGAGATAGCAAGAAGAAGAGAAAAAGACCCTATATATAATTATTATTTAGATGAGTGCAATTTATGCAAGGGCGACTCTTTTGTTATATCTACCAAAACTATAATAGATAATATAGAAAAAGAAACTATGAGAATTAAAGAACATACATCATATAACAATATAACAATTGAAATTAATAAAAAAGTATATGAAGATATAAATAAAAATTTTGAGGATATAATTAAAAGTATAAGTAAAAAATATAGTATAAATCTTGAGTTAAAAGGTTTACCTGAAATTAATATAGAAAAAGTAAATATAATTTATAATAGTTAGTTGACAAATGTATAATAACGTAGTAATATTAATAAATGTAATGCCGCACAGAACAGGTTTAAAACTTCTTACTGAAGTACCTGTATGGCGAGTTTGAGACCGAGGAGGTGTATTTAATGTACGCTATAGTTAAAACAGGTGGAAAGCAATATAAAGTTGCTGAAGGTGATGTATTATTCGTTGAAAAGTTAGAAGCTAACGAAGGTGATGTGGTTACTTTAAACGAAGTATTAGCTTGCACTAAAGACGGAGAGTTAGTAGTTGGAGCTCCAGTTGTTGAAGGTGCTTCTGTTCAAGCAAAAGTTGTTGAGCAAGGTAAAGCTAAGAAAGTTGTAGTTTACAAGTACAAAGCTAAGAAAGACTACAGAAGAAAGCAAGGACATCGTCAACCATACACTAAGATAGTTGTTGAAAAAATAAACGCTTAATTAGTGAATAGTAATGATTAAAGTTAAATATTATTACAACGATGATTTCTTAATGAAAGGCTTTTGTCTAAAAGGTCATGCTGATTTCGCTGAAATAGGCTATGATATAGTATGTTCTGCAGTAACATCTAATGCAATTGCAGTCATAAATTCTTTAGACAAGCTTGTTAAAGTTGAATTTGAAAAAGTAGTAGGTCAAGAAGGTCATATAGAGTGTATAGTTAAAGATAAACATCTAAATGATTCTCAACTATTATTAAATCATTTTCAATTAGCTATTGAAGGAATTAAAAGGGAATATCCCAAAAACATAAAAATCTTAAAAAAGTAGGGGGTGACTCCAAATGTTAAACATGAACTTACAGTTACTTGCATCTAAGAAAGGGGTAGGATCTTCTAAGAACGGTAGAGATTCTATATCTAAGAGATTAGGTGTTAAGAGATTTGACGGACAAGTAGTTACTGCTGGTAGTATAATAGTAAGACAAAGAGGAACTAAGATACATCCAGGAACTAACGTAGGTAAAGGTGGAGATGACACTTTATTTGCATTAGTTGACGGTGCTGTTAAATTCGAAAGAAAAGATAAGAAGAGAAAGAAAGTAAGTGTATACCCAGTATCTATAGCTGAGTAATACTTAAAAAAGGAGTGTTAATGCACTCCTTTTTCTTGTAGATAGATATTTTACTGATTAAAGTCAGTTAAATCGGGAAAAATAATCAAAAAGACCCTAATTAAATTAATTTAAGGTCGATCAAGTAGGTGATTAATTTGTTTATAGATAGAGCGAGAATTTTTATTAAGGCCGGGAACGGTGGTAACGGATCGGTATCTTTTAGAAGAGAAAAATATGTTCCAGCTGGTGGACCAGATGGAGGAGACGGTGGACGCGGTGCAAGTGTTATATTTGAAGTTGACTTAGGTCTTAGAACATTAATGGATTTCAAATATCAGAGAAAATATGCTGCAGAAAACGGTGGAGACGGAAGTAAAAAAAGAAAAGCAGGTAAAAATGGAGAGGATTTAATTCTTAAAGTTCCTGCAGGTACTGTAGTTAGAGATGAAGCTACAGGACTTATATTAGCGGATTTAAAAGAAGAGGGAGATAGAGCTGTAATAGCTAAAGGTGGTAGAGGTGGAAAAGGGAACCAACACTTTGGTAACTCAGTAAGACAAGCTCCAGCTTTTGCTAAATCTGGTACAGATGGAGAAGAAAGATGGGTAACTCTTGAGCTTAAAATGATAGCTGATGTTGGGTTACTAGGATTCCCTAACGTAGGAAAATCTACTTTTTTATCAGTAGTTACTAAGGCTAAGCCAAAAATAGCAAACTATCACTTTACAACATTAACACCAAACTTAGGTGTTGTTCAAACTAAATTTGGTGATAGTTTTGTGTTAGCAGATATACCAGGTCTTATAGAGGGAGCTGCTGAAGGAGTTGGTCTTGGACACGACTTCTTAAGACATGTTGAAAGAACTAAAGTATTAATACATATAGTTGATATATCAGGACTAGAAGGTAGAGATGCATTAGAAGATTTTGATAAGATAAATGATGAACTTAAGTTATACAATGAAAAATTATCAACTAGACCACAAATTGTTGTTGCTAATAAAATAGATATACTTGAAGATGAAAGTGTATTTGAAGAATTTAAAAACAACTTAGAAGGCAGAGGGTATAAAGTATTTAAAATGTCTGCTGCTACTAGAGAGGGTGTAGATGATGTAATAGCATATGTTTCTGAGATACTAAGAGATGTTGAAGAAATAGAGTTATTCACAGAAGAAGAAATGTATAAGCCAGAACTTGATAATACAGAAGAAGAAGGTTTAAACATAGAAATAGAAGACGGAGTGTATGTTGTTACTGGTAAGGCACTAAGAAGAATAATGTACTCTGTTAACTTTGATGATATGGAATCTATCCAATATTTCCAAAAGGCTATGGAAGGCGAAGGTGTTTTTGATAGACTAAGAGAGATGGGAATAGAAGATGGAGATACTGTTAGAATATATGAATTAGAATTTGAATTCTACAATTAAAAATTAAGAGGTGACAAAATGTTAAAAGGTAAGCAAAGAGCATACTTAAGATCAATAGCTAACACTTTAAAGCCTGTTACTCAAATAGGTAAAGATGGTGTTACAGAGAGTTTCTTAGAACAATTAGATGATATGTTAAGAGTTAGAGAAATAGTTAAAGTAACTATACTTGATAATGCAGGATTAGATGCTAAAGAAACTGCTAATGCTGTATGTGAAGCTTTAAGAGCGGAATTTGTACAAGCTATAGGATATAAATTTACAATATATAGAAAAAATCAAGAAGAACCAAAGATATTCTTCCCAGGTCAAGAACCAGCTAAACCAAAGGTTAAGCCAGAAAATATGACTAAAAAAGGAAAGCCTACTAAAAAGGCATTTAGAAAATAAGTTAGTAAAATAACCATCTATTTTAGATGGTTATTTTTTATAAAAAAGATTTTATATTATAATGAAGTATATAGATTTTTACAAAAAATAATGTTAATATAATAACTAAGAATGGTATAAAAAGTAAGGCAAAATACTAACTTAATTATAAAATATAAAATGACTGCAATTTAGGAGGCAAAAATGAGAGTTATAATAATTGGTGCAGTTGCGGCTGGAATGAGTGCGGCTGCAAAACTTAAAAGAATTAAACCAGATTATGAAGTTGTGGTATATGAAAAGGGAGAAGTTGTATCATTTGGAGCTTGTGGATTGCCATATTTTGTTGGAGGATTTTTTGATGACCCTAACAATATGATAGCAAGAAGTCCAGAAAAGTTTAGAGAAACTGGAATAGACTTAAATATACATCATGAAGTAGTAAAAGTCGATGCAATAAACAAAAAGGTTATAGTTAAAAACTTAGAAACTGGTGTTGAATTTGAAGATTCTTACGACAAGTTAATGGTAGCAACAGGTGCATATAGTGTAATACCACCTATAAAGAATGTACAGCTAGAAAACGTATCTACATTAAAGAGCATGGCAGATGGAATAAAAGTAAAAGAATTATTAAATAAAGAAGAAAATAAAGATGTAGTTATAATAGGGGCTGGATTTATAGGTCTAGAAGCTGTTGAAGCTGCTAAAAAATTAGGTAAAAATGTAACAGTAATTCAATCTACAAGTAGAATACTTGAGAATGTATTTGATAAAGAAATGACTGATGTTTTAGAAGAGGAAATTAAAAAACATAATGTTGATTTAAGATTAGAAGAACTTGCAGCAGAACTTGTTGGACAAACTAAAGTAGAAAAAGTTATAACTAATAAAGGTGAAATAAAAGCTGATGTAGTTATAATAGCTACTGGAGTTAGACCAGCTACTGATTTTATAAAAGATACAGGTATAAATATGTTACCTAATGGAGCAATAATAGTTGATGAATATGGAAAATCTTCTATAGAAGATATATATGCAGCTGGAGATTGTGCTACTATAAAAAATATAGTAAGCGGACAAGATTCTTATGTTCCATTAGCGACAGGAGCCAATAAATTAGGAAGAATAGTTGGAGAAAATTTAGCTGGAGCTAATAATAAGTTCCAAGGTTCTTTAGGATCAAGTTGTATTAAAGTTATGGACATGGAAGCAGGTTCTACAGGACTTACAGAAGTACAAGCACAAAAGCTTGGATTAGACTTTAAAGTTAAGTTTATATCTGATTTTAACCAAACTAATTACTACCCAGGTAGAAATAAGATATATGTCAAGTTAGTATATGATGCAAAAACAAAGGTTATATTAGGTGGACAAGTTGTTGGATTTAAAGATGCAGTTCAAAGAACTAATGTAATAGCAACAGCAGTATTTGCTAAATTAACAACTAATCAATTAGGTATGTTAGATTTATGTTATGCACCTCCATTTGCTAGAACTTGGGATGTACTAAACGTAGCAGGAAATGTGGCTAAATAGTAACTTAATATCGATAAATGATTAAAAATAGGTTATTAGGTATGCTTATTATGCTTAATAACCTATTTTTAATGTAATATTAATATAATACGTTTTGATAATTAATCTTTAAAGTTTAAATTAAAGCTTAATCTATCTTCTCCTATAATTGTATTTTTAAAAATACTAGTAGCATTATTTAAATATATATATGGGTCTTCAAGAGAAGGGCTAAAATGAGTTAAAATAAGCTTGTCTACATTTCCTAATCTAGCAAGGTTTGCAGCTTCTCTAAAGGTCATATGATGATTTTTAACAGCTTTTGAAATATCCATATCATCACCATACATACCCTCACATACAAACAAATTACTATCCTTTATAAATTCTGGTATAGATAGTAAAGGTCTAGTATCTGTAATAAAACTAACTTTAATTCCCTTTCTATTATCTCCTAGCACCATAGAAGGAGTATATTCTACCTCGTTATATACAATATTTTTTCCAGATTGAAGTTTTTGCCAAAGTATAATAGGAACATTATTACTAATTGCCTTTTCTTTATTAAATTTAGGCCTTCTCTTAAAATATAAACTATATCCGAGACATTCTCTAGAATGGTCAAGTTCCATAGTTGAGATTTCAATGTCTTTTAATATATCATGGTCTAGGGAAAAAGTATTTTTAGGATTTTCTATAATATTTAATTTATAAGGTATGTATTCAATTAAAACCATAACAGCATTTATATATTCCTTTATACCAACTGGGCCAACTATAGTTAGGTCATCAGTACGGCCACTATTACCAATAGTAGATAAAAGGCCAGGTAATCCGTTAAAGTGATCCCCGTGTAAATGTGTTATAAGAATTAGATCGAGGTTTTTAAATCCGCAATTTTTCATTTTCATAGATATTTGAGTACCTTCACCACAATCTATTAATATTTTACTACCATTGTAATTTATAAAAAGAGAAGATAAATATCTATTAGGGGTAGGGAGATTCCCTCCGCATCCAAGTAAAATTAAATCAATCATTATAAACTCCTCATAAAATAGTTTTTATATAATTAATTACCCAGGAAATAGTATTTGCTGTAGCAAAAAGAAATATTTATAGATAAAAAATATATATTAATTTAAATAAAGTATAAACTTTAAGATTTATAGCAAAAAATGGATTATAAATTTATAATCCATTTTATCTAAGGCTATCTTGTCTATATAGTTGAATAAGATTATATATACCTATTCCTAGGCTTATAGCACCTATTAATATTCTTTTAACCTCGCTCAAAGTAAATCCTCCTAAAACTACATATCGTATTCATCAACGTTTAGTAATTTATTTAGTACACGTTTAATAATATCATAACTAAAGCCTTTATAAGCTAAATGTTGATAAATTTTTTGATATATTTTATGTTTATCGTCGTTTTTTATCCTATCATATCTTTTTTTGGCTAAATACATAGCATTTTCAAATTCTTTATCTTGATCTAAGCTAGATATAGCTTGCTCTATAGAATCTTTATCTATACCTTTGTTATATAGATTTTGTCTAATTTTATTTTTACCATATTTATTTAAATTAACATTTGTATTGACTATTTTTTGAGCTAAAATTTCATCATTTATAAAATTATTTTTTTGTAAAAATTCTATAACTAAATCAATAGTATCTTCTTCAAAGTCATTTGAAAGCTTTTCTCTTATTTTATTTTCTGATTGATCTGCTTTAGATAAAATATTTAGAGCTTTTGTTTTAGCTTTTATATACATCTCTTCTTTAAGTATAGATTTTAAGTCATTTTCATCTATAGCCATACCTTTTTTTAGACTGAATGTATATACTAATTCAGTAAATATAGCCATGAAAAATTCATTATTTACATAAATATTTACTCTGTCAGTATTCCTTTTTTGTGCCTCTATTTTAGTAATTATAGCCATATTTAAACTCCTTTATAATTATATAAATATAAGTATACACTAAAATATGATTTATAATCTTTAATATTATAAAAAAAATGATAAAATAATAGTATAAATATATAAAGGAGAGTAAAAATGATTACTAGTAATCTAGTTGAGAAAGCAGAGGAGATAAATAGGACAAAACTAGGAAAGTTTAACAAAACATATAAAGGTACAAAAGTTGGAATTATGGGGGGAACTTTTGATCCAATTCATTCTGCACATTTAGCAACTGCTGAATTTATTAGGGATAAATATAAACTAGATAAAATAATATTTATACCATCGGGCAATCCACCACATAAAAAAAATACCATTGTAAACAAATATGATAGATATGAAATGGTAAAGTTAGCAACCATGAGCAATGAAGATTTCATAGTATCAGATATGGAAATTATAAGAGATAAAAGAACTTATACCATAGATACGCTTAGGGATATGAAAAAAGAATACGACTCAATAGATATATATTTTATAACAGGGGCAGATGCAATTTGTGATATAGAAACTTGGAAAAATGTAGAAGAAAATTTTAGATTAGCAACATTTATAGCAGCTACAAGACCGGGCATAAGCAAAGCTAGTACTAAAGAAAAAATAAATGATTTAAGAAAAAAATATAGTGCAAATATTATAGAGGTATATGTACCATCTTTAGATATATCATCTACTTATATAAGAGAAAAATTAAAAAATAATGGATCTATAAGATATTTAGTACCAGAAGAAGTTAGAGAGTATATAGAATGTAAGAAACTATATAATAATGGAGATTGAAAATGAATTACAATGATATAAAAGATAAAGTAAGAAATATGTTACCAGAAAAAAGATATAGACATTCTGAGAATGTAGCCAATTGTGCAGTAAAACTTAGCGAAATTTACGGATATAATAAAGATATGGCTTATTTAGCAGGAATTGTTCATGATTGTGCAAAATACTTAAGTAATGAGGATGTCAAATTTTATGTTAAAAAATATGATATAAAACTAGATAAATTAGAAAAAAATAGTTTAGCATTGTCTCATAGTATAATAGGTTCATATATATGTAAATATGAATATAATATAGAAAATGAAGATGTTATAAGAGCTGTAAGATTTCATACTACAGGAAGAGAAAATATGTCACTTCTTGAAAAAATAATATATATAGCTGACTTAATAGAAGAAGATAGAAACTTTAATGGTGTGGAAAAATTAAGAGAACTTGTATATGGTGGCAATTTAGACGAAGCATTGTTGTTGTCTTTTAATAATACTATAAAATTTGTTATAGATAACAATCAAATGATACATGAAAAAACTATAAAAGCAAGAAACTATATGCTAGAGAATAGAAGCAATAAATAGTAATATATTTAAATCACAATTTATGATATAATATAAAAATATGTTTAATTTTAGAAAGGTAGGAAATAATATGACAGTAGAACAAATCACTAAGATTGCATATGATGCAATAGATGATAAGTTAGGTCAAGATATATCTATAATAAATATAGGAGCTGTTTCAAGTTTATGTGAATACTTCATAGTTGCAACAGCAGGATCTCAAAGACAAGTAAAGGCAATAGCTGATAATGTAGAAGATGAACTTACAAAGATTGGTATAGAACCAAGAGGAAAAGAAGGATACGAATCTCAAACTTGGATACTTTTAGATTATGGCGATATAATGGTTCATATATTTAATGAAGAAGATAGATCATTCTATAATCTAGAAAAATTATGGAAAGATGCTCCATATGTTGATGTTGACACATTAGCATAAAGGTGATAATATAAACTATTATAACTAAAAATAATTAAATAGACTAGAGTAGTAAAAGAATATGTTTTTTCAGAGAGCTAGTGGTAGGTGAAAACTAGTAAAATATACCTTTGAACTTGCTAGAAGTATCTATTTAGCCGTAGTTGGCATAAAAACTATCTAAGAGAGTCTATTTATAGACTAATTAGGGTGGTACCGCGAAAATATATCCTCGTCCCTAAACATTATGTTTAGAGACGGGGATTTTTTAATATTATAAAAATAATAGGAGGATTAAAATGAGTGTTTATAAGCCAAATGAAGTTGAAGCCAAATGGCAAAAAACTTGGGAAGAAAACAACCAATACAAAACAGATACAAATGATACAACAAAACCAAAATATTATGCATTAGAAATGTTCCCTTATCCATCAGGAAAATTACATATGGGTCATGTTAGAAACTACTCTATAGGTGATGTAGTAGCTAGATTTAAAAAAATGCAAGGATACAATGTACTTCATCCTATGGGATGGGATTCATTTGGACTTCCAGCGGAAAATGCAGCTATAAAGCATGGGATACATCCAGATAAATGGACTATGGAAAACATAGAAGATATGAGAAAGCAATTTAAGACATTAGGTCTTAGCTTTGACTGGGATAGAGAAGTAGCAACTTCTACACCAGAGTACTATAAATTTACACAAGAGATATTCTTAAAGTTCTTAGAACATGGATTAGCATATAAGAAAAAATCTTTTGTTAACTGGTGTCCATCTTGCGAAACAGTTCTTGCTAATGAACAAGTTGTTCAAGGTGCATGTGAAAGATGTGATTCTATCGTTATAAAGAAAGATCTAGAACAATGGTATTTCAAGACTACTCAATTTGCAGAAGAATTACTTCAAGACTTAGACACTTTAGATGGATGGCCTGAAAAAGTTAAAACAATGCAAAAGAACTGGATAGGAAAGAGTACTGGAGCTGAAATAACTTTTGATATAGATGGAAGTGATAAAACTATAACGGTATTTACAACTAGACCAGATACAGTTTATGGGGTTTCTTATATGGTTTTAGCTCCTGAACATGAGCTAGTAAAAGAATTAGTAGCAGGAACAGAATACGAAAAGGCTGTGGATGCTTTCGTGGCTAAAATGCATACTATGACTGAAATAGAAAGAACTTCAAGTGATGTAGAAAAAGAAGGATTATTTATAGGTAATCACGTTATAAATCCTGTAAATGGAGAGAAAGTTCAGTTATGGATAGCTAACTATGTTCTTGCAGATTATGGGACAGGTGCAGTTATGGCAGTACCAGCTCATGATGAAAGAGATGGAGAATTTGCAGCTAAATATGAATTACCAGTAGTTGAAGTTATAAATGAAGAAAATATAATGGTAAACTCTGGTGAATTTAATGGAATGGAAGCTTCAAAAGCTTTTGAAGCTATAATTGAAAAAATAGAAGAAATGGGAAGAGGTAAGAAAACAGTTAATTATAGATTAAGAGACTGGTTACTTTCAAGACAAAGATATTGGGGATGTCCAATACCTGTAGTATACTGTGATGAATGTGGTATAGTTCCTGAAAAGAAAGAAAATTTACCTATATTATTACCTACAGATGTTGAATTTACAGGTAAAGGTGAATCTCCACTTACAACTTCAAAAACATTTATGGATGCTGCTTGTCCTTGTTGTGGAAAGCCAGCTAGAAGAGAAGTTGACACAATGGATACTTTCGTTGATTCTTCTTGGTATTATTTAAGATACATAGATCCTAAAAATACTGAAGAGCCATTTAATAAAGAAGCAGTTAACAATTGGATGCCAGTTGACCAGTATATAGGTGGAGTAGAACATGCAATCCTTCATCTTCTTTACTCAAGATTCTTTGTTAAAGCATTTAATGAAATGGGAATGTTAGATTTTAAAGAACCATTTAAGAACTTATTAACTCAAGGTATGGTATTAAAAGATGGAGCTAAGATGAGTAAATCTAAAGGAAATGTTGTAGCACCATCAGAAATAATAAAAGAATACGGAGTAGATACGGCTAGATTATTCGTATTATTTGCTGCACCACCAGAAAGAGATTTAGAATGGTCAGATCAAGGTGTTGAAGGATGCTTTAGATTCTTAAATAGAGTATATAGACTAATAGATGAATTAGCAGATGTAGCTAAGAAGGATGTTTCTCTAGGTGAATTAACTAAAGAAGATAAGGCTATGAGATACACAATAAATGCAACTTTAAAGAAAGTTACAGAAGACCTTAATGAAAAGTTTGGATTTAATACTGCTATATCAGCATTAATGGAATTAGTAAATGAAATGTATAAATACAAAGAATTAGAAGCTAGAAATGATGCTGTTATAAAAGAAGGTGTAGATACAATAGTTACTATACTTTCACCATTTGCTCCTCATATTGGAGAAGAATTATGGGCAATGATAGGTAAAGAAGGAAGTATATTTGATATATCTTGGCCAGAATATGATGAAACTGCATTAGTTAAAGATGAAGTTGAAATAGTAGTTCAAATTAATGGAAAAGTTAGAGGAAAATTAAGTGTTGCTACTAATATATCTAGAGAGGATATGGAAAAAGTAGCAATGGAAGACGAAAAAATAAAAGCTTTAGTGGAAGGTAAAACTGTAGTTAAAGTTATAGCTGTTCCTAAGAAGTTAGTTAATATAGTTGTTAAATAGTTTTTAAGAGGTAGCTAAGCTACCTCTTTTTTACGCTTAGGGATAATATAAAAGAAATAAACTTATACAATAAAATCCTAAATAAATTAAAATTATTTAAAAAAATTTTAAAATAAAATGGTATCAAATATATAGTAAAATATAATGTATACAAGTTAAAAAAATAAGGTGTAACAAAGGTATACTCTTAATTAATAAAGGAGAAAATTGTAATTGTGTCACTTTTTTAGAAAAATTAAAAAATTATGAAATAGCGATTTCCTGTTGCATTTTGTAAAAAAAGAGTATAGAATAATAATTGTTAAAGGGTGATTACAAAAATTACTAATAAGAGGGAGACTTATACGATGACAAAAGTTACTTTACAAGATGTACAACAAGCTAGAGAAACTATAAAAGATATAGTTAAAAAAACAGATTTATTAGAAAGTGCTAAGCTAAGTGCTAAGACTGGGGCAAATGTTTTCTATAAGTGCGAAAACTTACAAAAAACAGGATCTTTTAAATTAAGAGGGGCTTGTAACAAAATAGCTAACTTAACTGATGAAGAGAAGGCAAACGGTGTTATAGCTTCAAGTGCAGGAAACCATGCACAAGGAGTTGCTTTAGGAGCAAAGATGACTGGAATAAAGGCAACAATAGTTATGCCAGCAACAGCACCACTTGCAAAGGTAACAGCGACTAAAGGATATGGAGCAGAAGTTGTTTTAAACGGAATAGTATATGATGATGCATATGCAAAAGCTGTTGAAATACAAAAAGAAACTGGAGCAACATTCTTACATCCATTTAATGATAAATATGTAATAGCAGGACAAGGAACAATAGCTCTTGAAATATTTGAGCAATTAGACAATAAAGTAGACACTATATTATGTCCAATCGGTGGAGGGGAATAATAGCTGGTATAGCAGTAGCTGCTAAAGCTTTAAACCCAAATGTAAAAATTATAGGGGTTCAAACTTCTAACGTACCTTCAATGAAGGAATCTATGAAAAATGGTGAAGTAACTACAGCTTTCAATGATACTACAATAGCTGATGGTATAGCAGTTAAAACACCAGGAGATTTAACATTTGAAATAATAAAAGAATTAGTTGATGATGTTATAGTTGTAACTGAAGAAGAAATAGCACAAGGGATTTTATTCTTAATGGAAAATCAAAAAGTTATAGCAGAAGGTGCAGGGGCAGTAAGTACAGCAGCAATGGTAAGTGGAAAGTATGTTCCAGCTAAAGATGAAAACGTTGTTTGTGTAATATCTGGTGGTAACGTAGACGTTAACACTTTATATAGAGTTATAGGAACAGCATTAGCTACAGAAGGAAGAAGATACTCATTCAATACTGTAATACAAGATAAGCCAGGCGGACTTGCTGAATTAACTAAGATAATAAGTGAAAAAAATGGAAATATATTAGCAGCTAATATATCTAGATTAGCAATGGGAAGTACTCTAGGAAAACAATCTGCTGAGCTAGTTGTAGAAACTGTATCAGAAGATCATATAAAAGAAATAAAAGATGCAGTAACAAGTGCTGGATTTGATATAGTAGAAATGTAATTTTAAAAAATATACTAAAAGCAGGTGTTTACAAATAAAAATATAGTATATTTGTAACCCTGCTTAAAAAAATATGTGTACAAATATAAATATAGTAGTATAATAGTATCGAAAGACTAATACTAAATACATATAGTTAATGTATAAGGAGGAATTTAAAATGAAACACGAAGTAATACACACTAATAATGCTCCTAAAGCTATAGGACCATACTCACAAGCTGTTAAAGCTGGAAATATGTTATTTGTATCTGGACAAGTTCCTTTTGTACCAGAAACTATGGAAATAGTTGAAGGAGATGTTAAAGCTCAAGCAGCTCAATCATTAACAAACATAAAAGCTATATTAACAGAAGCTGGATATGACTTTGCAGATGTAGTTAAGACTACAGTATTTATAAAAGACATGAACGAATTCGCTCAAATAAATGAAGTTTATGCTGAATTCTTCGGTGAAAGCAAGCCTGCAAGAGCTTGTGTAGAAGTTGCAAGATTACCAAAAGATGTTAAAGTTGAAATAGAAGTAATAGCTGTAAAATAATATTTTACCAAAAATTACTAAAATGACCAGATTAAATCTGGTCATTTTGTAATTTATAGGAAAGTTTGTTAAAAAAATATTTAATTACAAAATAAAATTATATAGTCAAAAAAGTTTTTTTTGCTTTCCTTCTTGACAAAATATGACGAATTTAAATAAAATATTATCAATGGATTAAATTTTAAATTGAATTTTATGAGAAACTAGTTTATATACATTTATTTAAGGATATAAATATGTATATAAGATAGTTTTGGATAAATAATAATATTAAGCTATTTAAAATTAATACTAATATGCAATGCAATTAAAATCAAAAAATTTTAATTAAGACTTTTAGGAGAAAGAGGTAATACAATGGCTAAGGATTATAGTGTATTTGATGTCGTAGGACCAAACATGATAGGACCATCTAGTTCTCATACAGCAGGAGCAGCTAGACTAGGGAAAACTGCTTCGAAGATAGCAGGAAAACGTATAAAGGAAGTTAAATTCTTGTTACATGGTTCTTTTGCAGAAACATACAAAGGACATGGAACTGATAAAGCATTAGTAGGTGGGATATTAGGATTTGAGACTGATGATGCTAGAATAAAAGATTCTTTCAAATTAGCAGAAGAAGCTGGTATTAAGTTTGAATTTATCAAAACTGATTTAGGAGAAAACGTACATCCTAACACTGTTAAAATGGAAATGCTTTTAGAAGATGGATCAAAGTCAACTGTAATGGGTGCTTCTATAGGTGGAGGTAACATAAAACTTACAGAAATGGATGGATTAGCTCTTGATTTTAATGGTTCAAAGGCTGCAGTAGTACTAGAAATAAAAGATATCCCAGGTGCAGTATCGTTTGTAACAGGATTACTTGCTCATAACAATAAAAATATATCAACAATATCAACAAATAAGCCAGCTAAATCTGAGTTTACATTTGTTACTATAGAAACAGATGAAAAATTAGAACAAGATTTAGTTGAGCAATTAAGAAAGTTTGAAGTAATAGCTAAGGTTGTAGTTTTAGACAAATTCTAATGAGTAAGGAGAGACGAAAAAATGAAATATAACTTTACAAGTGGAGCAGAATTATTAGAAAAATGTAAAGAGTTAAATATGCCTATACATCAATTATGTTTAGAAA
Organism: Romboutsia hominis; assembly: GCF_900002575.1. Classification (NCBI taxonomy): domain Bacteria; kingdom Bacillati; phylum Bacillota; class Clostridia; order Peptostreptococcales; family Peptostreptococcaceae; genus Romboutsia; species Romboutsia hominis. Next base: position 590,761 of record NZ_LN650648.1, read on the forward strand.
GAGAAGCTGAGATGTCAGGTTTATCTAAAGAAGAAATAAGAGAAAAAATGATGTATAGCTTAAGCATAATGAAAGCAGCTACTGAAAGAGCTGTTGAAGAAGATATAAAGTCTATGGGTGGACTTATAGGTGGAGAAGCTAAGAAATTAACTAATTATAGAAATTCATCTAGAAGTGTATGTGGAGAATTAATGAATAAAGCTATGGTTGCTGCAATGGGTACTATGGAAATTAATGCTTCTATGGGTCTAATAGTTGCTGCACCTACAGCAGGTTCTTGTGGTATACTTCCAGGAGCTGTTGTTACAATAGGTAAAGAATATGGATTTACTGATGAGCAAATGGTAGATGCATTATTTACAGCTTCAGCAATAGGAGCTATAATAACTAGAAATGCTACAGTTGCTGGTGCAGAAGGTGGATGTCAAGCTGAAACTGGTGCTGCTGCTGCTATGGCTGCTGCTGGTGTAGTTGAAATGATGGGTGGAAAACCTGAACAAGCTATTCATGCTGCATCTCACTGTTTACAAAATGTTATGGGACTTATATGTGACCCAATAGCAGGACTTGTTGAAGCGCCTTGCCAAGGAAGAAATGCTATAGGTGTTGCTAATGCTTTAATATCTGCTGAATTAGTTTTAGCTGGAATATTAAACATAGTACCATTTGATGAAACTGTTGAAGCAATGTACAAAGTAGGTAAAACACTTCCAATGGAGTTAAGAGAAACTGCATTAGGTGGAGTTGCTGCTACTTGCACAGGATGTTCTTTAACTAAGAAAATATTTGGATAATATATAAGAGCTGTATCTCATAGAGAACAGCTCTTTTTATATAAGTAAAAATAAAGAAGCTACTTAAAATATAAAAAGCAACTTCTTTGAAAAACTTAATTTGTTAAAATGATTAATAATTTACACCAGCTGGCTTTATATTATTTTTATCCATAGAACTACAAGGTGTAACTCCATAAACCATGTTGCAATGAGGGCATTTGTCTACATGAGTAGTCATTGTAAATACTTTACTACAATTAACACATTCTATATCATGAGTAGTTCTTAGAGGAAAATCTCCTTTACCTTTACTTCTAACTAAATCTACTACATTTCTACCGTTATTTTTATCCATGTTTGAACATCCACAGCTCATAATAAACCTCCAATAATTTAATATATTAAAAAATACATTATAACTTAAAAGTTAAAACTTGTCTGTAACAAATGTTACACAAAATAAAAGAGCAGCAATAAATTGCTACTCTTATCTTCTTCTTTTATATTTTTTGTTTTTATTTGAATAGATACTTGCATAACGTCTATTTTTATTTGATTTTCTTCTCATAGTTATAAATAATACAAAAGCAATAATTCCAATTAACAATACAACTTTTATTATTGTCATTATGATTTTATTTTCTGTTATAAAGCTAAAAATGCTATTGACATCATCTGTAGCTACAAGGTTGATAGTAGTTTCTAGTTTATTTTTATTATAAACTTCTAGTTCACCAACTTTGTCCCCTTTTTTTATAGGTAAACTAATATCATCTAATTTAACTTTTGTAGTATATATTCCATCTTTAGTACCCTTAGGAAGAACTACTTTATAACTATATTCAGGTTCGTAAATTAATTCTCCTTGTTTACTAAAAATTACTTTTTTATGTTTTATATAGTCAGATTTATCAATAACAGTAGTATTAGAGAAGTTATCAAAGCCATAATCTAGTAGTGTTCTAGAATCTAGATATAAATCATTTCCAACAGCTTTAAAAACAGCAGCTATAAATCTCATATCGTTTTTTACAGCACTACTTAAAAGACATCTACCAGCATCATCTGTATAACCAGTCTTAATACCATCAACTATATCATATTTAATATCGATTTTTTCACCCTTGTAGTCTATTTTCTCATTAGATGTTAAAAATTTATTAGTATTTATAAAATATCTTTCATGAGGATAAGCCTCATTTGGTTCAAACTTTATAGATTTAGTGTTAACGATATCTCTAAAGACATCATTACTCATAGCTTGTCTGGCCATTAAAGCCATATCATAAGCTGTAGTCCAGTGCTTTTCATCTGGTAAACCGTGTGGATTGTTAAAATGAGTACCTTCAGCTCCAATAGCTTTAGCTTCCTTATTCATAAGGTCTACAAATTTGTCCACAGAACCGCTAACATATTTGGCTAAAACAAAGGCAGCATCATTAGAAGAATGTATTAAAAGAGCTTGTAATAATTGCTTAACTGTAAAAGATTCTCCATTTTTTAAGTACATACTAGATCCATCTATAGGTGGTAAGTTTTTTATTGTTACCATTGAACTTAAATCAGATACGTGCTTTATAACTACATAAGCTGTCCATGCCTTAGTAGTTGATGCAGGATATATTCTGGAATGTCCATTTTTATTGTATAAAACCTTTCCAGTCTCATAGTCCATTAATACTGCATATTCTGCTGTAAGGTCAGGCTTTTTATCCTGAGCAAAAGCCTCATTAGTAGCTCCTAAAATTTGTGAGAGTATAATCATCAAGGATGCCAAAATTGATAAAATTTTCTTCATTTACTAACCTCCAAAACAAAACTTATATTTTAGTATAACATAATTTTGTCAATAATTAAAATGAAGGAGTGATTTTATTTGAACAAGCAAAAAAAGGTTGCAATAGTAATACTCATAACCGTATTTTCTATATCTGCTACTATAATTAATAGAGGGTTAAAAGTTAGAGATAATGTATATGTAGTTAGCAAAAGTGAGAAAGAAGAAACTAAAAATTTAAAGTACGATGAACAAATGGACAAAGATAAAATATTGGAAAAAACAGCAAATAAAAATGATATAAATGAAAATAAATCAAAAGAAATAAGGATATTTATAAGTGGAGAGGTTAAAAATCCTGGGGTGGTCACAATTGAAAATAGCAAAAGGTTAATAGATGCTATAGATTTACTAGGAGGATTTACAGAAGAGGCAGATTTAAATAAAATAAATTTAGCTATGACTATAGAAGATGAAATGCATTATATAATACCTAAAATAGGTGAAGAAATAAATAATAATAACGAAAATGTAACACAAAATAATACTAAGTCTCAAGAAGATAATTCAAAAATCAATATAAATATAGCTAACGTAAGCGATTTAGACAAACTGCCTGGGGTTGGAGAGGCTACGGCTAACAAAATATTAAATTATAGGGAAGAAAAAGGTCAGTTTAAGAGTATTGAGGAAATAAAAAATGTAAATGGAATTGGAGATAAAAAATATGAAGATATTAAGGATATGATTACTATAGAGTAAAATAACCATTAAATAAAATAATATTTGATATAAACTTGTAAATTTAAAAGTAAAAATATGATATTATAATTATTATAAGACATAACAAGGAGAGATATATATGGAGATGTTAAGAAAACTTACAGATATGACTACTTCAGGTGGCTGAGCGGCTAAGATTGGGCCAGAGGTTCTGGCATCAGTATTAAGTAAACTACCTAGAAATGAAAGCACAGACAATTTATTAGTTGGATTAGAAACATCCGATGATGCAGCTGTATATAAATTAAATAATGATAGTGCTTTAATTCAGACACTAGACTTTTTCACTCCAATGATAGATGACCCATATATATTTGGTCAAATAGCAGCAGCAAACTCTTTATCAGATGTCTATGCTATGGGCGGAAAACCAATTGTAGCTATGAATATAGTTTGTTTTCCATCATGTCATGATATGAATGTTTTAGCAGAAATATTAAAGGGTGGATTTGATAAAGTTAAGGAGAGTGGCGCACTTTTAGTTGGGGGGCATACTGTAGATGATAAAGAACCCAAATATGGACTTTCAGTATCTGGTATAGTTCATCCAGATAAAGTATTATCAAATGCAACATCTAAAGTAGGTGATAAGTTAATTATAACTAAACCTATAGGTGTAGGTATATTAAATACAGCTATGAAAGAAGGATTAGTAGATAAAGAAGTTTCTGAAAAAGTAATAGAAACTATGATACATTTAAATAAGTATGCAGCAATGAGTTTTGATAATATAGAAGTTAATTCAGTTACAGATATAACAGGATTTGGACTTTTAGGACATGCCCTAGAAATGGCAAAGGCATCAAATGTAAGTATTGAAATAGATTCGAAGGAAGTTCCTATATTGGAGGGAGCTGTCGATATGGCAAGAATGGGTATAATACCTGCAGGTATGTATAGAAATAAAGAATACATAGGAAAAGATGTTAGTACAAATAATATAGCAACTGAAATAGAAGATATATTGTACGATCCTCAAACATCAGGTGGATTACTAATTTCTGTTAGAGAAGAATTAGCAGATATGCTAATAAAAGATATGAAGAAAAATGGATCTATAGAGGCTAAAGTAATTGGTGAAGTTAAAGAAAAATCTAGTAAGTACATAACTGTTATATAGATAATATAAAATATGGAAATCATACAGTATATGATTTCCATATTTTATATATGAAAAAATTTGCATAAAACATACTAAAATAGATCAATAAAATAGCTAAACAAATAAAATTTTATTTTGAAAATATTATGTACTACATAGAAGGTGGGTTAGCTATAAAATAGAATAATATAAAATATTATTAAATAATTAGAAATTTAGAGCAAAGGTTGTGATTTATTTGAATAAAAGAGAATTATTTTCTAAGCTACCTTCAGTTGATGAAGTTTTAAACCAAGAAGATATAAAAAATACATTAGAAGAGTATCCTAGAAATTTAGTCATAGAGTGCATAAGGAAGGTTATAGATAGAAAAAGAAAAGAAATAATAGATATTAAGGACGATAAAAATAATATAAATTTAGATTTAAATAATATAATTAAAGATATAAAAAATGAGATTAATATAAGCTATGCATTATCCTTAAAAAAGGTTATAAATGCTACAGGTACAGTATTACATACTAATTTAGGAAGATCATTACTTAGTGAAAGTATAAAAGAAGAACTTTGGAATTCTGCATCTAGATATTCTAATTTAGAATACAATATTGAAAAAGGTCAAAGAGGTTCGAGGTACGATCATCTAGCAGATACAATAAAAAGGCTTACAAATGCTGAGGATGTATTAGTGGTAAATAATAATGCAGCAGCTGTACTGCTTGTATTAAGCACATTAGCTAAAGATGGCGAAGTTATAGTATCAAGAGGTGAGTTAGTAGAAGTTGGTGGCTCTTTTAGAATACCAAGTATAATGGAATTAAGTGGTACAAAACTTTTAGAGGTTGGTGCTACTAACAAAACACATTTAAAAGATTATGAAGAAGCGATTAGTGAAGATACTAAAGCTATTATGAAGGTTCATACTAGTAATTATAGAATACTTGGATTTACAGAAAGTGTAGATATAGATGAGTTATCTATCCTTAGCAAAAAGCATAATATACCTGTGATAGAAGATTTAGGTAGTGGAGTATTTATCGATTTATCAAAATATGGACTGTCTTATGAACCTACTGTTTTAGATTCTCTACGAAAAGGTGCTGATATAGTTACTTTTAGTGGAGACAAAATGCTAGGTGGACCACAAGCTGGTATAATAGTTGGTAAAAAAGAGTACATAGATAAAATGAAAAAAAATCAATTAACAAGAGCCCTAAGAGTAGATAAGTTAACTATATGCGCTCTAGAATCTACACTTAGAACTTATTTAGATGAAGAAAAAGCAATTAAAGAAATACCAACGCTTAGAATGTTAACTTATAAAATAGATGAATTAGAAGAAAAAGCTAACGATTTATTAAATAAAATAAAAGAACTAAAAATAGATGCAAAAGTATGTGTAGAAGATGGTTTATCTCAAGTTGGGGGAGGATCTATGCCTTTAGAGACTATAAAAAGTAAGGTAGTCGCGATAACTCCAAATAATATGAATGTATCAACACTAGAGAGAAGACTAAGATTAAGTAATGCTCATATAATAGCAAGAGTGTATGAAAATAAATACATATTAGATGTAAGGACTATATTTGAAGACGAATATGATTTAATAATAAATGAGCTTAAAAATATATTTAAATAGTATACAAGAGGGGAGATTAACATGAAAAATATAGTAATAGGTACAGCAGGTCATATAGACCATGGAAAAACTACCCTTATAAAAGCACTTACAGGAAGAGAAACAGATACTTTAGCAGAAGAAAAAAAGAGAGGAATATCAATAAATTTAGGATTTACATATTTTGATTTGCCGAGCAAAAAAAGAGCAGGTATAGTTGATGTTCCAGGGCATGAAAAATTTATAAAAAACATGCTTGCAGGAGCATCTGGTTTAGACATGGTTTTATTTGTAATTGGAGCTGACGAAGGTGTAATGCCTCAAACTATTGAGCATTTAGATATATTAAAATTTTTAAATGTCAAAAATGGAATAATAGTTTTAACAAAATGTGATACAGTAGATGAAGAATTTATAGAATTAGTAAAAGAAGATGTAATAGAAAAGGTAAAAGGAACTTTTCTTGAAGATGCAGATATAATAGAAGTTGATTCTATATCTAAAAGGGGTATAGATAAACTTATAAACAAAATTGATGAAATAAGTAAAGATATAGAAGATAATGATATAAGTTCACCTGCAAGGCTTAATATAGATAGAGTATTTTCTGTAAAAGGATTTGGAACTGTAATAACAGGGACCCTAACAGAAGGAAAAATAAGTGTTGAAGATGATTTAATGCTATATCCTTCAAATATAGAAACGAAAATAAGAAGTATTCAAGTTCATGGCGAAAATGTAAACACTGCTTATGCAGGACAAAGAACTGCAATAAATATATCTAATGTCAAAGTTGAAGATCTAAAAAGAGGAGATGTTTTAGGTGCAAAAAATTCTTTAGAAGAATCCATGATGTTAGATGTTAAAATATCTATTGTAAATCATTCAAACAAAAGCTTAAAACATTGGGATAGGTTAAGGCTTTACCATGGTACAAAAGAAATTTTGTGCAGGGCAGTACCATTAGACAAAGAAATAATAAACTCATCAGAAGATGGATATGTACAATTAAGATTAGAAGAAAGTATAGTAGCTAAAAAAGGAGATAAATTTGTTATTAGAAGTTATTCACCTATGGAAACTATAGGTGGAGGAACTATAATAGACACAAACCCTAAAAAGCATAAAAAATTTGATACAAACGTTATAAATTCATTAAAGATAAAAGAAAAAGGTGAATTAAAAGATATATTAGAAGAGTATCTTAAAAAAAATACTGAAATATATCCAAGTAAAAAAGAGATAATGGCCTATATTGGAGAAAATGAAGAAAATGTAGATAAAGCTTTACAAGAGCTTATAAATATGGATAAAGCTATCTGTATAAATAGTATGTATATGCATATTAATAAATATGAGACTCTAAAATCTAAAAGTGTAGACTTACTTACTAAGTATCATAAATCTTACAGACTTAGAAATGGTATGGTAAAAGAAGAGTTTAGATCTAAAGTTGAAGGTAAGTTTAAGACTAAGGAGATGGACTTATTAATAGATAAGTTAAGTAAAGAAAAAGTAGTAAAAGTAAACGATAATTTAATATCTTTATATGAATTTGAAGTAAGGTTAAACTCAAAGCAGCTAGAAATAAAAAACACTATAAAAAATCAGTTAAATTCTAGCATGAATAAATCAGAAAATATATTAACAATAGATGGTATATGTAACAAAAATAAATTTTATGAAGAAGTATTAGAATCTATGATAGGACAAGAAGTAGAACAATTAGATGAAAAGCATGTTATTGATAAAGAGCTGTATGAAACACTAAAAAATAATTTGATTAATTATTTAAAAGAAAATAAAGAAATAACTTTAGGCGAATACAGAGACTTACTTAATTCTAGCCGAAAAAATTGTGTGATATTATTAGAAAACTTTGATAGAAATAAAATAACTAAGAGAAAAGAAAATAGCAGAGTACTATTTTAGATAAGGGTGACAAAATGGTAAATTTAAATAATGACTGGGACGAATTATTAAAAGAAGAATTTAAAAAAGATTACTATTTAAAATTAAGAGAATTTTTAAAAAAAGAATATAGCGAAAGAATAATATACCCAAATATGAATAATATATTTGAAGCTTTAAAGCATACATCATATAAAGATACAAAAGTACTTATACTAGGACAAGATCCTTATCATGGTGAAAATCAAGCACATGGACTGGCTTTTTCAGTGCAACCAGGAGAAAAAATACCACCATCTTTATTAAATATATATAAAGAGTTAAATAGTGAATTAGGATGTTTTATACCAAACAATGGTTATTTAATTCCGTGGGCAGATCAAGGTGTATTACTATTAAATACAGCTCTAACAGTTAGAGCTCATGAAGCTAATTCTCACAAAGGGAAGGGATGGGAAATTTTCACTGATGAAATAATAAGAATTTTAAATAATAGAAAAGACCCTGTAATATTTATATTATGGGGAGCAAATGCAAGAAGCAAAAAGGCGCTTATAACTTCTAATCATCATTATATATTAGAATCTCCTCATCCAAGTCCCTTATCTGCAAGAAGAGGATTCTTTGGATGTAATCATTTCTTAGAAACTAATAAAATATTAAAATCAATAGGTAAAAGCCCTATACAGTGGCAAATACCTAATATATAAAAATAACTACACCTATATAGGTGTAGTTATTTTGTTAATAAAGAATATATGATTATAGATAAAATCAATAAATATTTGTCAAAATATAATTAGATATATAATATTAACTTTAACTATGTAACTTATTGTGAAAAAAATCATAATATATTAAATAAGAGAGGAGGCTGTATATGAGTATATATATATTAGAATCAGAAAAAATAAAGTCAATGATAGATAACAATGAATTCGATCTTATTATAGATATTAGAAATGAAGAATATTACCTAAATGGTCATTTGCCAAAGGCTATAAATATACCAATGAATGAGATAAATGATGAGATGGATTTCTTGGCAGATTACAAGGATAAGAAAATATTATTATATTGTGGAATAGGGAGCCAAAGTAAAGCTACATGTAAGGTATTAAGTATAAATGGATTTAATAAATTATATAGTTTATTTGGAGGTATAAAAGGCTATAAATATGAACTTGAAAAATAACGAAAATATTAAGAATAAATGATATAATAAGATGTGCTAGAATTATTGAAAAAACTTACTAAGCACATTTTATTTTTATCAAATTGATATTATATATTAAAAAAGTCACAATTTAAATGGTAAATATCTATTAGAAATGCAATATAAATATTATCTGATTAAATAATAGTACAGAGATTCATAGTTTACAATTAAAATAAACTATGAACTTAATTTTTTATTAAAATATATTGCATAAAGATTGTTAATAGAGTATATTTATGGTATAATTACAAATTATTAAGGTATTAAAAATACTTTTATGTCAATATAATAAAATATGCATAGAAATATGATATTTTTATTAAATGATTAATATGGGGATGGATGAGTGCCGGTGTGCTCTCTAGTCTTCAAAACTAGTATGAGGGGTTAAGAGCCTCTTAGGTGGGTTCGACTCCCACGCATTCCCGCCAATTTGTGAGAACTCTTATGAGTTCTTTTTTTATTATAAGAGTACATTAAATTACTATACAATAAATATATATAAATGTTTAATATAAAAATGATTTTATGTTTTATTGAATTATTTTTATTTATATCTTTTAAAATTCGTACAATTAAATTATAATTATCATTATATTTAATTTTAACATAATAAAAAATACAATCAGTTATCGTATAAAAATAAATAATAAGATTAAATGATGAAACTAATAATAAGTTAAAAGGTAGATTTATAAATTTTATGTAAATCTCATTATATAACTTGGTAGAATATATTTTTTTAAAACAATAATAAATAATTTCAGGAGAAATAAGATATGGAAAAAAACTTTACAACTAGAACCGGTCTAATAATAGGACAAGAAGGTATAGAGAAACTAAAAAATTCAAATGTAATAGTATTTGGAGTTGGAGGAGTAGGTAGTTTTGCAGCAGAGGCTATAGCAAGAGCAGGAGTAGGAAATCTTACTATAGTAGACTTTGATGATGTAGATATAACTAATATAAATAGACAACTTCCAGCACTACACTCAACTGTAGGTAGAGATAAAGTTGATGTTATGAAAGAAAGGATACTTGATATAAATCCAGATATAAATATAAAAGCTATAAAAAGTTTATATAATGAAGAAACAAGTGAAGAACTATTAAGTGAAAAGTATGATTATGTAGTAGATGCAATAGATATGGTTAGTTCTAAAATACATTTAATAGAAACTTGCAAAAAGAAGGGACTTGAAATAATAAGTTCTATGGGAATGGGAAATAAATTAGATCCAACTAAAATAGTAGTTACAGATGTGCATAAAACAACTATGTGCCCATTAGCTAAGGTGATGAGAAAAGAACTAAGAGATAGAAAAATAAAAAAATTAAAGGTAGTATTTTCAACTGAAAAGCCAAGAGAGCTTAAAGAAAAAATAATGAATGGCAAAAAGGTTACACCAGGAAGTGTTTCATTTGTACCATCTGTTGGAGGTCTAGTTATAGCATCTGTTGTTATAAATGATTTAATAAATAAATAACATAAAAAAGAAGAATGCTTTGTGTTCTTCTTTTTTATTTTTTAAAAAGTTATATTTATAGGTGGTTACAAATAAGTAACTAATTGTTATAAGAAACTATAGTTGGTATAGTATATTTATCAAAATAAACAAAGGAGATAATGTAATGACTAGAATAATAAATACAGAAGAATTTGTTAATGAGGTAGAATTATCAAATGAAACAACAGTGGTAGATTTTTTTGCAACTTGGTGTGGACCATGTAAGATGTTATCACCAATATTTGAAGGATTAGAACAAGATATGAAAGAAGATGCAAAATTTTTAAAGGTTGATATAGATAAAAGTTTAGAATTAGCTAGACAATTTGAGATACATACTGTACCAACAGTTATAGTTTTTAAAGAAGGAAAAGAAGTAGATAGATTAGTAGGGTTTATACCAAAACAAAAATTAGAAGAAATTGTTAAATCACATATATAAATATAAGAAAGTAAGTAATATGAGATATGATATAGCAATAGTAGGTAGTGGATCAGCAGGTATGGCTGCTGCATTAAATGCTAAAATAAGAAATAAAAATAAAAGGTGAAGAAAAATATCTAGTAAAAGGTGTAGGATATTGTGAAACTTGTGATGCGGGATTATATAGAGATAAAGTAGTTGCAGTAGTAGGATACAATCATGAAGGAGAAGAAGATGCAAACTTCTTGAGTGAAATAGCTTCAAAGATATATTATATACCAATGTATAAATTAACTAATTCACTAGATTCATCTATAGAAATAATTAACGATAAACCTTTAGAAATAAAAGGAGAAAAAACAGTTAATAAATTAGTTCTAAAAAATACAGAACTATATGCAGATGGTATATTTATTATGGAGGATAGTGTATCGCCAAGTTATATGGTACCAGGGTTAGAAGTTGAAGGACCTCATATAAAAGCAGATAGAGAAATGAAAACTAATATAGAATGGTTATATGCAGCTGGAGATTGTGCAGGTAAGCCATATCAATATCTAAAGTCATCAGGAGAAGGTCAAATGGCGGTATCAAGTGCAATATCTCACTTAGACAAATTGAGAATAAACCAAATGAGTTTACAGAAATAATAAAAAACCTACGGTATAATTTACTTATCCATAGGTTTTTTTATTATTAAAAAAATTTAAATCGTTAAAAAATTTAAAGAGATAATATCTAAAATAAATTAAAGTAAAATTTAAAAGATTAAAATTGGACAAAATAGAAATAATACTATAACTTAATATATACAAAGATTTAATAAGGAGGACAAAAAATGTACAATATAAGTGATATGGTATATGATTGCCCCGTTGAAGCATTAGCTAGTATATTAGGTAAAAAATGGGTTGGGGGAATTATATGGGCTATACAAGATGATAAAGTAAGATTTGGTGATTTACAAAGGAAGATGAATAAATGTAGCAAGAAAATGCTAATCCAGCAGCTAGATTTATTAATAGAAAATAATATTATTATAAATGATAAAAAATTAATAAAAAATACTGTTGAATCTACGTATTATCTTAGCGAATCAGGGTTAGCACTTTTAAATGTAATGGCAAAAATGATAGAGTGGAGTAATCAACACATAACTTGTGAAGAATAAAATTGCATAGTTACTAAAAAGTAACTAATTGATATAAATATAATGTATTGTTATATTATTTATGGGTATTATATTCGTAGTTATTTTTAGTGTAGATAATGTCTCCATCACTATAAAAAACAATATCACCTAAAATGTCAGTTCTGTAAACTAGGGTATTTTTATTAGAAAGATTTTCTAATATATTTCTGTGAGGATGTCCATATTGATTTTTATAACCACAGGATATAACAGCTATATCTGGATTAACTTCATCTAAGAATAGATCACTACTTGAAGAGCTACTGCCGTGATGGCCTACCTTTAAAAAATCTATATCCTTAATATCAAATGAATTTATAATATCAATTTCATTTGGTTCTTCAGCATCACCAGTAAATAAAAATGATTTGTTCAGGTAAGATAGCTTAAATACTATAGAATTTAAATTGCTATCTTTTTGTATAAAAGAAGGACTTAACACTGATAAAATTATATTATCTTCTATATGCAAAGTATCATTTTTATACAGGTAATTTATAGATAGATTTTTATTAGAACATGCTGATATTAAGTTTGAGTAGGAAGTTGAATCATGCTTATATTCAGGCATATAAATAGATTTAACTTTGAAGTTATTAATTATGTTATCAAGACCACCGATATGGTCTGAATCATGGTGTGTAGCTATTAAATAGTCTATAACATCTACATTTTGTTTTTTGAGATATCTTTTGACTATGTTATCACTATCTTCGTCTCCACCGTCAATTAAGATATTTTTATTATATGGTGTTTGGATTAGAATGCTATCGCCTTGTCCAACATCGATAATATGAATTTCTAAATGAGAAACTTTGTCACAACCAGATAAAAGTGATATTATAATAAGTATTAGCGAGAAAATTATACTTCTCAAGTGATAAACCACCTCACTTAAATGTTTATTAAAAAATAATTTGGGTAATATAAGTTAATATTGATTATTATGTTAAGATTTTAAACAAAAAAATAAAGAAAAATTCAACTTTAGAGATTTTTAAAGTTATACATAGATAAAAATTATGAAAGTCAAGATTATACAGAAGATAGTAAACAGGAGGAAGTTATGTTTTTTAAAGAAATAGATATAAATGCAAAAAAGGAATTAGATCCATATTTTGATTTGGTAGACTATGAAGCATGTGAGTATTGTTTTGCTACATTATATATGTGGCAACATGTTTACAAAACAAGTTATTATACACAAGAAGATTTCGCAGTATTAGTTGGTGAATACGAAGGAGATAGTTTCTCTATATTACCATTAACTAAAAAAGAGAATTTAAACAAAGTTATAGATTTTGTTATAGAATATTTTGAAAAAGAAAATAAGAAAATATATTTAAGGGGTGTAACAAAAGAGGTAATAGAAGCACTTAAAGAAGATTTTAAAGATAGATTTGAATATATAGAAGAAAGAGATTTATTTGATTATATATATGAAGGAGAGAGCTTAAGAACTTTAGGGGGAAGAAAAAATCAAAAGAAGCGAAATCATATAAATTACTTCTTAAAGGAATATGAAGGAAGATTTGAATATAAGCTTTTAGATAAAGAAAACTTTGGGGAGTGTCTAAATTTACTAAAAGAGTGGAGTATAAATAAGGAAGAACACAATGAATTTGATGAAGGTATGGATGATGAGTTAATAGGAATAAAAAAAATATTTGATAGCTATGACATACTAAAAGATAGAGTAAAAATAGCTGGTATATATGTAGATGGAAAGTTAGAGGCATTTACAATAGGAGAACTTTTAAATAAAAACATGGCACTAGTTCATATAGAAAAAGCGAATCCAGATATAAGAGGTTTATATCCTTATATAAATCAACAATTTATAGTAAATGAATTTCCAGATGTAGAATTTGTAAATAGAGAAGAAGATATGGGTATAGAAGGCCTTAGAAAAGCTAAATTATCATATCACCCATGTAGATTTGTTGAAAAGTATACTGTTAGGGAGAAATAATATGAATATAAGATATGCCAAAGACAATGATATAGATAGTATAAAAGATATATGGAATTATTGTTTTAATGATGAAGAAGGTTTCGTAGATTACTACTTTAATTATAAATATAAAAATTATAATACAGTTGTCATAGAAGAAGATGAAAATATAGTTTCTTCTCTTCAACTAAATCAATATAAGTTAAAATTAAATAGCAAAATATACGATACATCATATGTTGTCGGAGTATCAACATTCCCAGAAGCAAGAGGGATGGGATATATGAAAAATATCATGGAATTTTCTCTTAATGAAATGTACAATAAAGGTCAATTTGTATCTATATTAATGCCTATTGATTATAGATTATATAGAAAATATGGATATGAACAATGTTACGATCAGATAGAATATAACTTAGATGTAGAAGAATTAAAGAGCTTTAAAATAAAAGGAAAGATGATAAAAGCAAAGGATTCTAATATTAAAGATTTAATAAATATAAGTAATTCTTTTCTTAAGGATACAAATGGAAATATAGAAAGAGATCAAGCATACTATGAAAACTTATTTAAAGAAGTAAAAAGTGAAAATGGTCATATATATATTCATGAAGATGAAAAAGCAAAAGGATATATAATATATTTTTTAAATGGAGATAATATGTTTGTAAGAGAAATATATTATAAAAATATAGATTCTCTAAAAACTATGCTTAAGTTTATATATAATCATAATACGCAATGTAAGAAAGTTACTATATCAGCTCCTATAAATGATAAGATAAGATTTATACTAGATAATCCTAAAACGTCAGACATAAAAATTAAGCCTTTTATGATGGGAAGAATAATAAATTTAAAAGGATATTTAGAAAGTTTAAATATAGAAAGTGACTTAAGCTTAAGTGCTAATATAGAAGTTGAAGATAAGTTTATAAAAGAAAATAATGGAATATTTAATATAAAATTAGAAAATAAAAAAATTTATGTTGAAAAAATACAATCTGAAGCTGATGTTAAATTTAACATAAACACAATAACTCAGTTAGGATTTTCATATATAGACATAGAAGATGCTTTAATTATAAATAATAATAAAGTTAGTGATAATGTTATAAAGCTGTTTAAAACTATATTTGATAAGAAAGATAATTATATAAATGAATATGTATAAAAGATGCTAAATTTTATATTAAATATATTTAATAGTATATAATAGATGGATTACTAAGGTTTAGATGGAATGAATTTGATAATAAAAAAATTACTTAGATATAAAAGCATAATCTTAGAATTATAGACAATATACCTATATCAGTGTGTAAATTGGGAAGATCTAATTATATAAAAGGAGCTGACTTTGTCAGCTCCTTTTTGATTTATATTGTTGTTTTATTAAATTTTATTCTTTGCTTATTTTAATTAAAGCTATATCCTCTTTATCTTGAGGCTGTGCATAAAAATATCCTTGTATAAATATATTATCACTATCTACATTTTTTATAATATTTACTTGCTCTTTATTTTCAACACCTTCTGCGATTATCTTAGTGCCAGATAATTTGCAAATTTTACTTAAAAATATTATAAGCTCATAATTAAAATTACCTTCTTTAATCTCATCTATAAAATATTTATCTATTTTAACAACATCAAAATCAAATTTAGATAATATATCTAGATTTGAATATTGAATACCAAAATCATCAGCAGCTATTTTTATATTTTTACTTTGCAAAAACTCCATTCCGCTTTTTATTTGTTTAAAGTCACCTGATTCTATATTTTCAACAATTTCAAAAACAATTTTTTTCGATTTAAAATCATTGTCATTATCAATTATATAATTAACTTTTTCTAAGAATTCTTTGCTCCTTATTTCATTGTATGATATATTTATAGAAATATAAAACTCCTCATTTTTTAAGTTTGTATTTAGCTTAAACCATTTATAATCTTCTAATACAGTTTTAAATATCCATATTGATAATTCTTCTGTCATATTACATTTTTCAATATCACTTATAAAAAAATAAGGAGAGATTATTTTTCCATCAGGGTTTATGTATCTAATTAAAGCTTCAAATCCTACAACTTTATCGTTTTTAGGATTAATTATAGGTTGATAATAAAGTTTATACCTATTTTTTGATAAGTTTTCCTTTATATTTTTTCTTAATTTATTTACCTTTATAGCTGGTATTATATGCTTTATCAATATAAATAAAACACATGTTGATGCTATAATAGATAAGGTTACTATTTCTTTTGAGTTTATACCTTTAAAAAAATAATTTAGATGTATTTTTTCCAATTCATTTTTTTCATGTTTAGTAGAGTTTTCTAGTGAGTTATCAATCTCTTCTATAATCCATTTACTATTTTTTGATGCTGTTATATATACAGGTCCTGGTGAAAATTCATAGATTTTTTTAAATCTACTTAATTTCTTTTGATTTACAGGAGCTATAATTGCTACTACAGATTTATCTTTTAGCATATCTATTATTTGATCTAAATTTTCTCCCCATACAAGTATTGGCTTTGTTCCTTTTCTTTTTAACTCATCCATTAACCATTTAGATTCATATTCACTTTTTATAAAAGCAACTTTCTTATTATTAAGAGATTTTATATCTTTATAATCTTTATTAACGTAAACTCCTAATAGTTCAGTACCTATAGTTTCTTTAGAATAAATAAGCTTATCTTTTCTTTCATTGGTGTAATGAAGTCCAATCATCATATCGATTTTATTTTCTTCTAAATCTTCAATTAAAGAAGGAATGTTACCTTTTACATATTTAACTTTTACTTTTTTATTTATAGGCAATTTTTTATTTATATTAAAAATAATCTTGTCTAAAATATCCTTGTAATAACCTTCTACTTTACCATTTGGTTTTA